>CANHXF010000114.1 GCA_947464515.1 Flavobacteriales bacterium | reverse complement strand
TTCGCGTCTATGGTGTATTAGCACTTATCTAATCGGCAGACCATGAAGACAGCAACCAAACACCACGGCAAAGGATTACCAATTCGTAAGATTATTCCTAGACAACACACAGACCGTGGGGCTTCACAAGGTGCCGCCGGCGTTTAAATTTGAGTTTCTTTCAGCCGCTCCGCATTTTCCGCCACCTGAAGAGCATTTAATATTTCTTGAATATCCCCATTTACTATCGCCGATAAATTATAGAGTGTTAACCCAATGCGGTGGTCAGTAACCCGACCCTGTGGGTAATTGTAAGTTCTAACCTTTGCGCTCCGATCTCCAGTACTTACCAATGTTTTTCTTCTAGACGATATTGCTTCGATGTGCTTGGCGTATTCAATCTCATACAATTTGGTCGCCAACATTTTCATCGCCTTCTCCCTGTTACCCAGTTGATTTCTTTCGGTCTGACAAATAACCACCAAACCCGTAGGAAGGTGTGTCAGTTGAACCTTGGTTTCCACCTTGTTTACATTCTGTCCCCCAGCGCCACCAGATCTGCTGGTTTCCATTTTAACGTCGGCCGGATTTAACTTTACATCTACTTCGTCCGCCTCGGGCATTACAACCACGCTGACAGCCGATGTGTGAATCCTGCCTTGGCTTTCTGTCGCAGGAACACGCTGAACGCGATGTACTCCACTTTCATATTTCAAAATGCCGTATGTGCCCACGTTGGGTACTTCAAAAATCACCTTGCTATATCCACCCGCGGTGCCCTCGGTTTCATCGACAACATTAATTTTCCAGCCTTGGTTTTCACAATATCGCTGATACATCCTAAAGAGATCTCCAGCAAAAATACCCGCCTCGTCACCACCGCTTCCAGCACGAATTTCTACTACCGCCGGCTTCGCGTCCTCAGGATCTTTTGGCAAAAGTTGAATTCTTATTACCTCCTCCAATGGTTCCAACTTGGGCTCGAGTTCATCCAACTCTTCCTTGGCCATGTCCCGCAACTCCCTGTCCTTTTCGTTTTTTAATATGTCTTTGGCCTCAGCGATGCGATGAAATAGGTTTTTATATTCAAAATATGATTCTACGATTTCCTCTAGGTCTCTGTATTCCTTGTTGAGCTTAGTAAATCGCTGAATATCACTAGAAATTTCAGGACTACTCAAAAGCAATTCTATTTCTTTGAAATGTGCATATACCGCTTCTAGTTTTTCTAACATTTTAATTCAATCCTTTCAACTTATACTCTGCTTAACAAAATCAGAATTATGAAACCCAAGCTTTAAGGCGCAACTCAACGCCATCGTATTCCGCGTATTGACTCCCGTGTAACCACTCTCCTAAATTAATATATCTAACACCCTCACCGAGATCAATGTCCAAAACCAGGTGCCTGTGCCCAAAAATAAAATATTTTGGCTTTGGGGTCTTGCAATTCAATAAATACTGTTTGCAAAATTGTGTTAAATGTTCTTTTGAGTCCCCGAGGTAATTGTCTTCTTTTGGGTTTTGTGCCAAACGACTTTTTTTACTTAGTTTTTGAGCAAATGAAACCCCAATTCCAGGGTGGATCATCGCAAACGCTTTTTGAGCAATTTTTGATAAAAAAACCTTTTTTAACCATTTATATCCCGCATCACCAGGACCCAAACCGTCTCCATGGTGTAAATAGCAAATGTCGTTGCCAAGTTTTATCGTTATTGCGTCTTTAACCACAACTACCCCACATTCCGCTTCTAGATATTCTCCAACCCATAAATCATGGTTGCCCGGAAATAAATAAACGGGGATACCAGCATCGGTAAGCCTACTAATTGCTCCCAAAAATCTTACAAATCCTTTTGGAACAACGGTTTTATACTCAAACCAAAAATCAAATACATCGCCCAACAAATAAATTGCAGATGCATCTTTCGCAATGGCATTTAACCAAGAAACTATTGATTTTTCCCTTTCTAAAGATCGCTCCAAGTCCGGCATTCCAAGGTGGAAATCGCTGGCAAAATATATTTTTTTTTCTACTGTCAATCGATGGTGGTTTACACTCCTGAAAATTGAGATAATAAACGTTTATCGTTTACAAACAAGTCCCTAATATCATTAATACCATATTTTAACATGGTAATTCTGTCGATACCCATCCCAAAAGCAAAGCCTGTATATTCTGAAGAATCGATGTGACAAGCATCTAAAACATTTGGGTGCACCATTCCACAGCCTAAAACCTCTAACCAACCCGTTCCTTTGGTTAAACGTCTGTTTTCTTCAGTTTCTAACCCCGCCCAAATATCCATCTCCGCACTGGGTTCGGTGAAAGGAAAATAGCTCGACCTAAATCTAACTTTGGTTCCTTCACCAAAAAACTGTTGGACAAAGTAATACAGTGTTTGTTTTAGGTCGGCAAAACTCACGCCTTTATCAATATATAACCCTTCAATTTGATGAAAAAAACAATTGCTTCTAGCACTCACCGCTTCGTTTCGATAAACCCTTCCCGGCATAACCAATCGTAAAGGAAGTTTGCCTTTTTCCATTTCTCTAATTTGTACCGAGCTAGTGTGTGTCCTTAAAACGTGTTCAGCAATAAAAAATGTGTCTTGCATATCGCGGGCTGGATGATCTTCCGCAAAATTTAACGACGCAAAATTGTGTTTATCATCTTCAATTTCTGGCCCTTCCGCCAAATCAAAACCCAAAGAAAAGAAAATCTCCAGTAACCTATCTTCCACAATTCTTAATGGATGATATGAACCTGGACCCTCTTGATAAACCGGTAACGACGAATCCTCCCTTTTTAAATTTGATTGATTTGAATTGTCTTCCAATTCTTTTTGTTGTTGATGTATTTCCTCCGCTCTTTGTTTTAATACATTCAACTGAGCCCCGACCAATTTCTTTTGATCGTTTGGTATTGTTTTGAATTTATCAAACAATTGTGTGATGATTCCCTTTTTTGACAAATACAGCAAACGGAAAGATTCCGCATTGTTCTCCTTTTCAAAAACAACATCATTTACTTGTTTCAGTATCTCCGCTATTCTGTCAATCATTCTACAAATCTAAAGATTGCTGTTTGTTTTATTCTATCTGTCATCATTTCTAATTTCCAACAATCCACGATTTCGTTCTTAGCTATAGTAATAATAAGAATTATTAATTTAAAGAAAAGGTATTACGTAGTATATAGTATAGCTGTGTGGATATCGTGATAACTTGGTGTGAATGTTATATTTTGTTGCCCGATGTATTAATATATATATTGATATACAATGAGTTAAACGGGAAAATAGATTACTATTGATGTCAATATTGGTAAGATTATGTCCATGTGTTATACACTTTTGGTTTGGGTTGTTTGTGTCCTTTAGTGGCTGTTATAAACGAAATTGAATTTGAGTAAACGTGTCGCATAAACGGTTTCACGTGAAACGGATGTTATTTAGATGTTGTCCCTGTATTAAACGCTGAGATATCTGGTAATATTAACGTATTTTCCAACTTAGAACTCACAACTATTTGTTTTAATGGCTTGTATATGTAATCTGTGTCAAGATGTGGTATTTGGTTTTGATAGTCAATTGTACGTGGTGATAATGATTTCATGGATGAATCACCCGCTATCCAACAGGTATAACTGTATGCTCCCTCAGGTAAATAAAAAATTTCAGCCTGATGGGCGGCTATAGGTATATAAAGCCTAGAACTTCCAATATTAATGGTAATATGAATAGGAAATGTATTTGGGTTGGTGATGTTAATCCTACCAGCTTTGGAAAGAGGTTTGATGATGCCTGGATAATTTGCTGTATCTGATTCAGAATTTATTGTTAGTGGGTAGTGATAAAAAAGTTTCACGGGTATGGTATCGGATGAATTATTGATAGTATATGAATTGATTTGATTACCGATAGAATAGTTTAGTTTTTTTATTGTCGTAAAACTGTCCAACATCAACGCATTTTTAATTTGTTTGATATGTTTGTTTAATACAATTAATGTGTCTTTATTGAATTGATGAACGATGTCTTTGTTAAACCAATCAATATCTATCGTGGGTTCAGTAATGATGTATAGACTGTCATGGTAATTAAAAGCGGATTTATAACTCTTTGTTTTATATGCATTTGTACTTTTAAATGTATCTCTGTAATTGTTTGTTAAATAAAAACAAGTCGCTTTTTCGAAATCAGAAATAACATAATCGTTATCTTCATACACTACATATACCACGTGTAAGCTATCGGTAAGGCCATGAAAGTGATACGTTATATTGTCTGATGTAAATGGTAGGTATATTGGCGATGAATCAGTTTGTTTTTCTTGTAACTGATATCTATTCGCGTCTCTAATAAATACCCGTTTTTTTGTTTTGGCTTTATCATTAGAACCGGGTAAAGAATTCGCATCTTCCAACGATGTCGAAATGATCAATTCTCCGGTATCGTTTTTTAATAAAACAGTGGGTTGGTCAATGGCGTTGTTTTCGTTTAGGTCAAATACGAAATTATTTAAATAAATAGCGCTCGTAATTTTTGGTGTGCTTATTTGAATTTTTCGCCTCTCAATGGTCGACGTTGTTTGGTCTTTCGATGAATTAACGATAGGCGATACAACCAATGCGTTTTTGGTTTGTATGTTTTCGCTGAACTCAAGCCTAATGATTTGTTGATTCTCTTTAGGCCTGTTGGTTACACTAATTAAGGTGGGCTTTAACGTGTCTTTGTCGCCGCCCATGGGTGGTACCGGGTTAGCGCAATATGCGCATGTTATGACGATCGCAGCTACGATTGCGCTCTGAATCAACAGTGATATGTTTTTGTTTTTATACAACGCTTTCTCTTAAAGCAATGGTTTTAACGCCCTAGGTGAATGAGCAATACCTGTATATCAGCTGGACTTACTCCGCTAATTCTGGTGGCTTGACCAAGTGTTTGAGGTTTGGTCTTGCTGAGTTTTTCGCGCGACTCGTGGCTGAGGCTCGTAATCAAGTGATAGTTGTAATCTTTTGGAATAGGGGTGTGCTCTAACCGTTGAACCTTGCTGGCTAGTTCTATTTCTTTATCGATATATGATTGGTACTTTATTTTTATCGATGCTCTTTCTTTCGATTCCTGACTATAAGCTCCGATTGACTCCCCGATAGAGGGAATTTCCTCTAAGTTGTGTAACTCGATTTGGGGCCGAAGCAGCAGCTTGTTGGCCCGCTGTTTTTCTGATATTTCCGCAACATCGATAGGCAAGAAGGTTTTTAGTTCTTCCGGTGTGACGTTCGTGGAGCCGAGTATTTCCTTGATTTTGTGAGCATCTTGGTTGATCTTGTCCAACTCTGTCATCCGATCACCCTTCGCCAATCCGATGTTATATCCCCTGGGCGTGAGCCTTTCGTCGGCATTGTCTTGTCTCAAACTGATGCGATATTCGGCCCGCGAGGTAAACATTCTATAGGGTTCGTCGGTCCCTTTATTTATCAAATCATCGATCAAAACACCGATATAGGCTTCGTTTCGTTGTAAGATGAGTGGTTCTTTTTCTTGTACCAACAATGCAGCATTTATTCCAGCCATTAAACCCTGACACGCGGCCTCTTCGTAGCCTGTGGTTCCGTTGATTTGTCCAGCAAAGTAGAGCCCATCCACAACCTTCGTTTCTAGGGTGTTTTTAAGTTGGGTGGGTTGGAAATAATCATACTCGATGGCATATCCCGGCCTAAAGATTTTCGCTTTTTCAAATCCAGGAATTAAGCGCAGGGCCTTTGTTTGCACGCTTTCGGGTAGAGAAGTGCTGAAACCGTTGACATATACCTCTACAGTGTTCCAACCCTCTGGTTCTACGAATATTTGATGCCGGTCTCTCTCGGCGAATCTGTTGATTTTATCTTCGATGCTCGGGCAGTAACGTGGCCCTAACCCCTGAATGCTTCCGTTATACATCGGACTGTCTTCAAACCCTGTTCTCAACACGTCGTGAACAGCCTCGTTTGTATAGGTGATGTGGCACGGTCGCTGCGTTACAAGTGGTTTAGTTGTTGTTGAAAAGCTGAATTTTGCG
>CANHXF010000113.1 GCA_947464515.1 Flavobacteriales bacterium | reverse complement strand
GATTTTACAATTTTTTATTTTCATAAATGTTTAGTTTTTTATTTTTTATAGTACTCCCCAGTTGTTGAACCAAAAGGTTAGTGATGCTAAGTTAATATTTTGTGCTGTATTATGCAGCATTTTGGTTTAATGATTTGTAGTAAGCGTGATTGGGTTTCATCCTAATGCCTTGGTGTTTTTTCTGGTGATATTACTCGATATAGGTCTGAACTCCATCATATAGTTCAAGACCTGTATCGCAAGGATTGAGGTAAATGTGATTGTATTTGATGGTTTTCCAGAAGCGTTCGATCCAAATATTGTCTGTTGCACGTCCTTTTCCATCCATCGATATTTTGATTCCATTTCTCTCTAGGTAGTTCGTCCAACTTGGGCTGGTATACTGAGATCCTTGGTCTGAGTTGATGATTTCTGGCACTCCGTTTTCTGCCATAGCTGTTTCAAGCACATCCATGCACCACTGTTTACTCATGGAGTTACTGATGTCCCAACCCATGATTTTCCTGCTGTACACATCGATGTAGGCAGTCATGTACATAAAGCCTCTCGCCATAGGGATATAAGTAATATCTGTACACCACACTTGATTGGCCCGTTCGATTTTTAAGCCCCTCAATAGATAGGGTTTGATGTATGCTTTGAGAGCGCCTTTCGTTAGATTTTTTCTGCGATAAATGGTCTCGTGCCCCATCAACCTGAACATCCTTCTTACGCGCTTTGGTCCTACCGGATATCCCCGTTCTTGTAGCCAATCCACCATCGATAGAACCCCTTCTGTGGGATGGCTCGTTAAGTGTGTATCCATCAATGACATCATCTTCAGATTCTCTGGCTTTTCAGGTATTGGCGCATAGTACAATGAACTGCGTGGAATGCATAGCAATTCGCATTGTCTGCGCAGCGACAGCGGACTTCGTTTCAGTTTGACGGCTTCCATTCGCTCTCGGGTATCCCCAATTTCTTTGCACTTTTTTTTAAAAAGTCTAGCTCAACTTTGAGCTTGCCAATTTGCGCATAAAGCTTTTCCACAGGCACCTCTGGTTCGCTATTTTCCGTTTCTTTTACATTGGAAAAAGTAGCGGACAGGTTCGCCAAAAACTCTGATTTCCACTTGGAAATGGTTACAGCGTTTACTTCAAATTTCTGTGACAACTGTGCCAAAGTGAGTTGGTCTTTGGCTGCTTCTAATGCAACTTTTGCCTTGAATTCAGGCGTGAATTTGCGTCGGGTTTGTTTGGTCATATCGTTTAGTCAAATTAAGTGATTTTTTAACTAAACCTCTGGTCCAGGATTCAGGGAGTATTATAATAACTCAAACGTACAATATTCACAGTATATTTCCAATAGAAACACTATGATATTTTGAAAATTATTTTAACTGTTCAAAAATTGGCAGGATAGTTTAAAGAATTGGGATTATGAATCCGAGAGTAACTACGGTGCGAATGCATTGTTTCTTGGATGAACTTAGATTCCAAACTTCTTTGACAATAGATCACAGCGAATCGTAGTCAATTGTTTGTCAAAAAGGTCTTACACCAAATTATCGACAAACGCCTATAGTAATTTTGTCATGGGGAATTTAACTCGCGAATGCATTTTCACGATGATTGAAAAAAGTGAAATCCAAACAAATTGTGATGCTTTAAGTTAGACTTGGACAGTGATGTTTTGTGCTTGAGTGATTTCAACTGATGGGTAATGATATTTTTTAACAGCAGAATATAGAAAAAATTTCATTGAAGAGTTTGTAAAATAAATCAGGATTTATTTCAAAGTTTACGGAATAAAGTTAAATAATAAATATGAAGTATTTTATTTTTTATCAATTGTCATATGTCAGATATATAATCGATAATCTCAATAATTTAACTCAAATAGCTACTTGATTTATTACTTTGTCATTCAGAAAATCGTATTGATTTTCTGAAGTACTTGTTATTGTACTTAGTGATTATAGTTAGATTGTTTTTAGTATATTCAGCACACGAAACATCACCGTACATAGGTGTTTTTTCAATATAAGTGACCGCATAATCATTATTTTGAATTTTATAATAAATGAAATAATACAACCCATTTATGCTGCAAAAGTCCAATAAAACATCATTTTCTTGTTTTATCGTACAATGATATCTGTAGGAATCTCTTTTCTTTAAATATAAATTCAAGTGGGATACTTTGTTTTGATGCACTATGATTGGTACAAATGAATAATGGTAGATATTGGGATTTAATCGTCTATGCATCAATGCAAGGTTCTGAAATCCATCACTGTTGTAATGACTTATAATTGTATCTGGTTGAAAACTTTTGCTCATTTCACGAGGAGAAAACTGATTTTCCGAAAGAGAGAACATCGCGTGACTAATTCTTGGTTCATTGTCAGAGACAGTATCTTCTATGATTACATAACCAATTTCATAAGATGTTAAATCTTTGTTATATTCAAAATAGTTGACGGCATATGGTGAAACACCTTTGCCAACAGGGTTAACATAATTTACAGTAAACAAGTCTGTTTGAATCCATTTGTTTGAATCACTTATTTTAATTTTTAATAAAAAAGGTTTGACGTACATTTCAATTGAAGACGAACTCGTCCAAATAGGAAAAGAGACATCCAAGTAAACGAAGCAATAATTCTCAATGATCGTGAAGTTCTCTACGTGAATAGTTTGAATACCTAATTGATTGCCATATTGTAATAACGTTTTTAAACTTTTAGAATATGAATTCGAGTTCAAAATTGAATCTGGTCTATTTTCTAACAAATGGTTAAATGCTTTAACTTGTAATGCAGTATCTAATGTTAATGTATAATTGATGGAGTCTCCTTTTAAGTAAATTAAATCACTTTTAGGTGAGGATATAGCTATGTAATCATTTTTGTATTTTTTAATATTCGAAATACCAAGACCACTCAAATAGTTTTTACCTGTCTTGATGTTGTAATTTTTTTCGGTAGTATCAATTTGAAAAAAAAATTGTTTCATTTTTTTCTTATCATCGTTGCCTATGAATGTTATAATTGTACTGTTTATTTCAATTAAAAAAGAACGACTCTCGAAGTTGACAATTGATTTGTCTTTCAGTAGTTTGAGTAGTTTGGGATTCCGTATTATTATTATATTTTCATCGATGCCAAATTCACTCCTAAACTGTTGTTTTTGATCTTCCTGTAAATTTTCATGGAGTAAATAGGTTTTTATGTTTTTAGAATCATGCGCTAAGTATTTAAACTTCATTTGACAATTGTAACAGTCATTCTCGTCTAAACAGAGAATTCTGAAAACTCTTTGTTTGTTTCCCGAAAATGCACTATCAATAATTTCTATTTCAGACCTATCAAGTAAAAATGATTGAGTTTGACCAAAATGAAATTGAAGAAAAAGCAGAGTTAATATAAGATACTTCAATTGAAAATGATATTAAAACGGAAATACTTTATGTCCTTCAATTAGTTGCTCGGAATAACTTTAAATTCATGATTTAATACAATGGTGGTATTATCCATAACCTGATATTTTTCATAATTAGTTAATACCCCCTGAAAAATCAATTCGCCCGACGCCTTGTTGACAATTATTGTTGATTGTGGATTTTGGATACCTGTAACTAAAGTATTATTTACAATACCGGATGAAGTAGGTTGTGGATTTATCTTAATAGTATAACAAACCTCTTGTATAGTCAGATTACACTTAATATGATATGCCTTCATATCTGACGATGGGTAGTCAATTATTTCTGTAGTTATATATCTACCAGGCATTTTAACCTTGTCTGGGGTTTCTGCGGCAAATGTTTCATTAATACAAATTAATCCAACTAGTAGAAGTGTTATTTTTTTCATGTTTTTTGAAGTTTAGAATTCGAATATATCGATTTTTTGGAATAATTCAAATTTTTGTCGCCTTTAGTGGAAAAAACGCTGACATTGCCCCCCTTTCGTCGGAGTAAAATGACCCCTCTGCGTCGGAGTGACCCCTCCCCGTATATCAGACAACCGAAACTAGAGTTTCAGGGGTATTTTCATGCAATATAATAAATTCTTTTGGTGTTAAATCATTGATTGAGCTGTGTGGACGGAAATGGTTGTATTCCCACCTAAAATCTTCGATTTTCTTTGCCGCGTCCTCCAAGGATAAGAACCAATTTACATTCAGACATTCATCTCTGAACTTTCCATTGAATGACTCTACATAGGGATTATCTGTAGGTTTTCCGGGCCTTGAGAAGTCCATGGTTACGCCATTTGAATACGCCCATAAATCAACATCTTTTGATACAAATTCAGTTCCGTTGTCACACTGAATACGCACAGGTTTACAACCCTCAATGGTACAAATACGACTCAATTCCTCGACTACATCAATGCCTTTGAGTGATTTGCCAACGAGTAACCCATGACAGATTTTACTGTAGTTATCGACTACAGTTAATACCCTAAATCGCTCCCCATTGAACAGCGCATCTTGTACAAAATCCATGCTCCACACCTGGTTAATAGCTTGATGGTTCAATCTTTCTAAACGATGATTAGCACTGCGATTTCGTCTAGGTCTTTTACTGCGTAGATTTAATCCCTCTGACCTGTAAATACGATAAACTCGCTTGTGATTGTCCGTAAATCCTTCTCTTCTAAGTAATGTGAATATTCTCTTAAAACCATATCGAATTCGGGTACTGGCTATTTCTCGAATTCGCATTTTCAAGGCCGTCTCATCTCTACGATGATGCTTATAAAAGAACATGGAACGAGCAAGTAAAACACATTTGCACGCCCTGGTCTGCGATATTTGATATTGGTCAACCATCCACAATGCCATTTCCTTTTTATACGTGGGTTTTATAACTTTTTTTTTATAACATCCTGAAGCATTTGTTTATCCAGACTTAAATCTGCAACCAACTTCTTCAGTTGCTGATTTTCCTCTTTAAGTTGCCTGAGTTTACGGAGTTCTGACACACCCATCGATCCATACTTTTTCTTCCAGTTAAAGAAAGTGGCTTGGGAAATTCCCATTTGGCGAGAGATCTCATCAACCCGCGTTCCAGTCTCGAATTGTTTGATCGCAAAAACAATCTGAGCTTCAGTAAATTTTGATTTTTTCATGGTAACAAGTTAGTTTTTTTTCTGTTTTTCATTACCCTGAAAACTCTATTTAAATTAGTGCGATATTGTGGGAAGAGGTCATACTATTTTGAAGTGCGTTCAATTTTTCCAAAACAAGTTTTAAGATGTTTTCTGTGTATTGGTAATATATCTATTTCGGTACCGTCTAAATAACTTATATTGTAAGTCAGTTCTGTGTCTGGATTTTTTAGTGGTAAAACCTTTACGAACATTCCAACTTTGAGTGTTGAATCACTATTGCAAGGAGTTAAAACTCTTATCGTGTCAGTATTTGAAACGCCTATTGTTATTGAACCACACGATCGCACACCACAACTGCAGGCAACATTATAATTAATTACTTCCATTAAAATTGGCATTTCTAGGGTATAAAAATCCGCATATTCTATTACATCGTAGTTTAAAGTTGTAGTTTTTATTTGCTGCGAACTTTTACAACCAAATAAAAAGATTGAAATTAAACATTTGAATGAGACGCTTTTAATCATAAAGACTATTTTTTATAAATCTCCAGAACATCTCCAACGGCTGATTTTACTTCAGAACGATTAGTTCCATCATTATATTCCGTTCTTTGTACACCCAATCGCATAAAATATTGAATATTACCATAACTCCAAATTTCTTCAAATGAAGTAATGTACTTATCTTCCTGCCCACTTGGTGTTGTCCATGTTGATATACTTGGTTGTGATGGAGCAATATACCTCAAACCGAAGGGTGATCCAAGCATACTAGTAATTATTCTTGACTCCGCTAATAACCCTTGCTGATGGCCTGCATCATAGCCAGCATCATTTCTGTTTGCTAAATTCGAATATCCTCCAGGTGTATTTAATCTTTCAGAAAAAACATGACCAAGTATACCCGCTTGAAATTCTCTCGGTGCCTTTTTAAAATCACCTAAATCTAATCTAGCATCATCAAATCTATCAAAAGCAACGTTTTTATCATTCTTTGATAAACTAACTTTTATCACTTCATGAGTAAGGATAG
>CANHXF010000112.1 GCA_947464515.1 Flavobacteriales bacterium | reverse complement strand
GAATGGTGCAACATTGGAGCAGACACCAACGCATCGAACCTTAAAAATACATACGACGAAGTGAAAGTGTGGAATTACAATAGCGGTCGTTTCGAAAAAAGCGGACAGCAATTCTGCGGATTAATTATGGGCGATCATAGCAAGTGCGGAATCAATACGATGTTTAACACGGGAACTGTGGTTGGCGTTGGATGCAATTTATTCGGAGCGGGCTTTCCCAGGCAGTTCGTCCCTGATTTCAGTTGGGGCGGTGCACAAGGATTTGTCACGCACAAATTTGATGCGGTACACAAAACGGCGGCATTGGTTTTACCACGGAGAAAACGCGAATACGGCGATTTCGAAAAGCAGGTCATGGAATACGCTTACAAAATCACAGCGCCACTGCGTGGCGAAGAATAATCGTTAAATACACTAAAACAAAAAGGGCCGAAAGGCCCTTTTTGCTGCTAATCTATACGAATAGTTATACTCGAGAGATTCTAGTTTATAATGCTGAATTCATACTGCGAACTGCGGCAGCACTCTTCTCAAATTCAGCTTTCTCCTCATCATTCAATTCCAATTCAATAATTTTCTCCCAACCGTTCTTACCTAGGATTACTGGAACACCGATGCAGATATCCGATTGACCGTATTCTCCATCCAAAGAAACGCAACAAGGCATCATCTTCTTCTGATCGCAAACAAGGCTCTGAACCAAGACACTTACTGCAGCTCCAGGAGCATACCAAGCGCTTGTTCCCAACATACCTGTCAATGTAGCACCACCCACCATAGTATCAGCTTTTACTTTCGCCAACACATCAGACGATAACATTTGACTCACTGGAACACCTTTGTAAGAAGCCATGCGCGTCAATGGGATCATTGTAGTATCACCGTGACCACCGATAACCATACCATCTACATCAGATGCTGGGCAACCCAAAGCGGTCGACAAATAATATTTAAATCTAGCTGAGTCAAGTGCGCCACCCATACCAATAATCTTATGCTTTGACACACCTGCATTTGATTTTGCCAAATAGGTCATTGTATCCATAGGATTACTTACGATAACAAAAATAGCATTCGGCGAATGAGCCAAACAATTCTCCATCACAGTTTTAACGATTCCGGCATTGATGCCAATCAACTCCTCACGCGTCATTCCTGGCTTACGTGGAATACCACTTGTAATCACAACCACATCACTTCCAGCGGTCTTGGTGTAATCATTTGTACTACCCGAGATACGCGTGTCAAACCCATTAAGGGCCGCCGTTTGCATCAAATCCAAGGCTTTTCCCTCGGCGAAGTTTTCCTTGATGTCCAACAGCACTACTTCTGCTGCGAAATTTTTGATTGCAATGTACTCCGCACAGCTTGCGCCTACGTTTCCTGCTCCGATGACACTGATTTTGCTCATGACGATGTGATTTTTCTTTTGGTAGCGCGAATTTACAAAATCCAAAACGATCTTTTGCGAAAATTCCAACTCATTTACATTAATTAAAAAAAATCAATCCAACTCACTTACTTTTGCAATCGTTTTATAATCTAAAGACAAAAAGACATTGAAAAACAAGTACGTTGACCTAATCAACCAAACTTTCTACTTCCCCACAGAAGAGTTCAAGTTAGACAGTAACGACAATTTAGAATTCCACGGAATTCCTATGATGGACCTGATTGAACAATACGGGACACCATTGAAATTCACCTACTTACCTAAGATATCCGAGAATATCCAAAAGGCAAGAACTTGGTTCAATGTGGCCATCGCCAAAGCCGACTACCAAGGTAAATACTACTATTGCTATTGTACAAAGAGCAATCACTTCTCACACGTCATCGATGAAGTGCTCAAGAACAACGTACACATCGAAACATCGTCGGCCTTTGATATAAACATCCTAGAGAACCTCTTTGAACAAGGGAAAATCAGCAAAGACAAGTTCATCGTTTGCAACGGATTCAAGAAGGAAAACTACATCGAAAACATTGCAAATCTGATCAATAACGATTGGACAAACGTAATTCCTGTCATGGATAACAGCAATGAAATTGACTTACTTACCCAATACACCGACAAACCCGTTACAGTTGGAATTAGAATTGCCGCGGAAGAAGAACCCAAATTCGAATTTTATACTTCGCGATTAGGCATCGGATACAAAGACTTGGTCAACTTTTACAGAACCAAAGTAAAAAAGAATAAAAACGTGAAGTTGAAAATGCTCCACTTCTTTATCAATACGGGCATTTACGACACCGCTTACTATTGGAACGAATTGCACAAGTGTTTAAAGGTGTATTGCGAACTCAAGCAGGAATGCCCTGATCTTGATACCCTGAATATTGGCGGTGGATTCCCAATCAAAAACTCACTTACATTTGATTACGATTACGAATACATGGCCACGGAAATCGTGAGTCAGATCAAGCAAGTATGTACAGAGAACAACATCCCTGAGCCAAATATCTTCACAGAATTTGGATCATTCACCGTGGGAGAAGCCGGAGGAAACATCTATTCTGTCCTCGACCAAAAATCACAAAACGATCGTGAAAAATGGAATATGATCGATTCGAGCTTTATGACTACCCTTCCCGATGCTTGGGCAATCAACAAGAAATTTATCATGCTCCCCATAAACCGTTGGAATGAAGAGCAAGAACGCGTATTGTTGGGTGGCATCACCTGCGATAGCGACGATTACTACAACTCAGAGCAACACGTAAACGCGATTTATCTTCCAAAATACGACCCAGCGGATCCATTGTACTTGGGATTCTTCAACACGGGCGCATATCAGGAAAGTATTGGAGGGTATGGTGGAATTCAACACTGTCTTACCCCAGCGCCAAAACACGTGATTATTGATCGCGATGAAAACGGCGACCATCACTTCCGTTTGTTCTCTAAAGAGCAGAGTTACAAGAGCATGCTGAAAACATTGGGATACATGTAATTCTGCGCCACAGATTACAGTACCATTACATTTTGAGTATTAGCCACTGTCAAAATAGAGGCAATTCATCGATCCGTAATTTTACAAGAAAATTTCATAAAGTTTACATTTTCTGAATCAGCAATCACGAACAAAATCGTGAACTTTGTGTTATAATTAAAAATAACATATGTCAGATTCACATCATACCGGAAATCCAAGCGGGGAAGCAAAATGCCCGTTCAATCATGGACAAAGCCCAAAAGTAGCGGGTGCTGGAACAAGCAACCAAGACTGGTGGCCAAACCAATTGAATTTAAACGCTTTACGTCAACATTCTAATCTTTCCAATCCTTTAGGCAGCGACTTCAACTACGCCGAGGAATTTAAAAACCTCGACCTAAACGCCTTAAAGCAAGACATCATCGAGGTGATGACAACTTCACAAGATTGGTGGCCTGCAGATTACGGTCATTACGGACCATTTTTTATCCGTATGGCTTGGCATAGCGCGGGAACCTACCGTACATCGGATGGTCGCGGTGGAGCAGGCGCTGGAATGCAACGATTTGCTCCATTAAATAGCTGGCCCGACAATACTAACTTAGACAAAGCGCGTTTATTGCTTTGGCCTATCAAACAAAAATACGGTCAACAAATTTCTTGGGCCGATTTGATGATTTTGGCAGGAAATGTCGCCCTTGATTCCATGGGATTCAAAACATTTGGTTTCGCTGGCGGTCGCGCCGATGTATGGGAAGCCGAAGAAGTATACTGGGGCTCTGAGCGTAAATGGCTCGAAGATAAGCGCTACGTAGGTGACCGCGAATTAGAGAATCCTTTGGCCGCAGTTCAAATGGGATTGATTTATGTAAATCCAGAAGGCCCTAACGGCAACCCCGACCCTATCGCTTCAGCAAAAGACATTCGCGAAACTTTCGCAAGAATGGCAATGGACGATATCGAAACGGTAGCTTTGATTGCTGGCGGACATACATTTGGTAAAACACATGGTGCCGCTGATCCTAGCAAACACGTCGGTCCAGAACCTGCCGGAGCTGATATCGCGATGCAAGGCATGGGATGGAAAAACACTTTTGGAACTGGAAACGCAGGCGACACCATCACAAGCGGATTGGAAGGTGCATGGACAACAACCCCAACCCAATGGAGCAACAATTACTTTGAGAACTTATTTGGATACGAATGGGAACTCACAAAAAGTCCAGCAGGCGCGCAACAATGGAAGCCCAAAGGCAATGCCGGCGAAGGCTTAGTACCGGATGCCCACGATGCGTCAAAAAAACACGCTCCGTTTATGCTAACAACCGATTTGGCTTTGCGTTTAGATCCATCGTATGAGAAAATTTCTCGTCGTTTCTTGGAAAACCCAGAGGAATTTGCCGATGCTTTCGCTCGTGCTTGGTTCAAATTAACACACCGCGATATGGGACCGAGAGACCGTTATTTGGGATCAGATGTTCCAGCGGAAGTATTGATTTGGCAAGACCCGATTTCAAAACCTACATATACAGCACTAGATTCAGCCGACTTCACTTCATTAAAGAATTCAATTGAGGCATCTGGCTTAACCGTATCTCAATTGGTTTCAACGGCTTGGGCTTCTGCCTCTACTTTCCGTGGCTCAGACAAGCGCGGTGGTGCAAATGGCGCTCGTGTTCGTTTGGCTCCACAGAAATATTGGAAAGCAAACAATCCAAGTCAGTTGGGTCACGTAATCGACACCCTAGAAAATATTCAAAAAGCCTTCAACAACAGCCAATCCAATGGCAAAGGCATTTCACTAGCCGATACTATCGTTTTGGGTGGATGCGTTGGCGTTGAAATGGCTGCCAAAAATGCAGGTCATACCGTTGCCGTTCCCTTTACCCCAGGTAGAGGCGATGCAAGCGAAAAAGAAACCGATGTCGCTTCCTTCTCTGTATTGGAACCCCAAGCAGATGCTTTCAGAAACTACAACAGCAACCACAGATTGGGTGCGTCTGAAGAGTTATTGATCGACAAAGCGCAGTTGCTTAATTTAACTGCTCCAGAAATGGCAGTATTATTGGGTGGAATGCGTGTTTTGAACACCAACTTCGACAATTCTAACCACGGTGTATTCACCAAGCGTCCAGAAGCCCTTACGAACGATTTCTACGTCAACCTAATGGACATCAACACCACTTGGTCGGCAGTTTCTGACAAACAAGACGAATTCGTTGGCAAACATCGCACAACGGGAGAAACCTTGTGGACGGGAACACGTGTAGATCTTATCATGGGTTCACACTCAGAATTGAGAGCCATCGCGGAAGTTTATGGATATAAATCTGCCGAATCAAAATTTGTCAAGGATTTTGTTGCCGCATGGCACAAAGTGATGAATTTAGACCGATTCGATATCTGATTTCATTAACAACTCACCAAGGAACCGCAAACTTGAATTAAGTTTGCGGTTCCTTTTTTTTAATCCCATGTCAAACGACCCCTTACACGGCATCACCCTGGAGCGAATCATCATCGAGTTACAAGAGAAATACGGATGGGAAGGATTGGCCGATCGCGTTCGGATTAATTGCTTTTACGAAAATCCCAGCGTGCAATCGAGCTTGAAATTCCTAAGAAAAACGCCGTGGGCCAGAAAAAAAGTAGAAGACCTTTATATCCGATTTAAAACCAAATAATCAAACAATGGCTATGAAAATTTCAACGGTTGATCATTTTCTCACCTCTGGTTGCGGTCGTTGCAAATACTTTGATACACCACAGTGCAAAGTTCATACTTGGAGCGAGGCTTTGCATCTCCTTAGAGAAATAATGCTTAATACCGGACTAAAGGAGGAAATCAAATGGGGATTCCCATGTTACAGCAACTCAGACAATAAAAACATCCTGATGATTGGCGCCTTCAAAGAATTCTGTTCATTGAGTTTTTTCAAAGGCGTTTTACTTACCGATACGCATCAACTACTACAAAAAGCGGGAGAAAATTCTCAAACGATGCGACTACTTAAGTTTACCAGCCCCGAGCAAATAATAGAGCACAGCACCATCATCTCTCAGTATATCCAAGAGGCTATTGAAATTGAAAAATCAGGTATAAAAATCCCGAAACCAGACCCATCGCAACTCGAACTTTGTCAGGAGTTAGTGTTAAAATTCGAAGAATTGCCAGAATTGAAAATCGCATTTGAGAAACTCACGCCCGGACGACAAAGAGGCTATAATCT
>CANHXF010000111.1 GCA_947464515.1 Flavobacteriales bacterium | reverse complement strand
TGCACAAACTCACCCCTGAAGTTATGGAGCACATCGAAACCATTCTTCAAAACAAGCCCCAACATCCGCTGTACTAACTGTGGCATAAGGTTTGCACATTTGGCGCGAATGAAATTTCGTGGCACCCTCCTGTTTTCAACCGTTTTTCTAGGCATTCTCGCCTGGATAAACACGTCGCAGGCAGATCCCATCGAAAAAGCACTCAAACTCATTCGAGTTTCTTCTAAATCCGTTAAACCGATTTCCAAGCTGCGAAAAACTTCAGTACCAAAGGACACGAATCGCGTTACTGCAGATATCGCACAACTAAACCGACAAGAAGCGGCACTCATTTTATCGAAAAGGCAATTCACCAAAGACAGCGTCAACCCTGTGCTATATCACGCTTTGGCCCTATTACCGAATAGCAAAGAATCGGACGCCCAGCTGCACCTTGCCCTAACCGCTTTACAGTATTGGGGGAAACCAGTGATTAGCAAAGCCGGAAAAGACAAATCGGGGGAAGTTTGGAAAAAGTACGAAAACAAATATGGCTTAAACTATAGGAATACAGATTCATTGTTGTTCGATCTTACCCAAATCTGGTGGACGCAAAAGCCGAATTACAACTTGGAGCATGCCAGAAAATTATTACAAGAAATTGAGTTCAACCACGAAAGAATTTCTAACTATCAGATCGCAATTCAACGCATCGAAGATGAGACTTTTAATCAAGCGGTCGCGAAACTAAAAACACCAGCAGACACAGCATTCCACGCACCAAAATTTGAATCCATTGCCCTTAAATCACACCACAAACTCATAGAATTTCAAAAGGAATACATCGAACGTTTAGAATTCGATTCCTTGATGCACTCGCGGGATATCCAAGCTTTATCGGCCCGACGGTCTCAATTACTCAAAATCAAAAAGCCCACCCAACAGGTAAAGTTGATGATTCAACAAGCCGAAGACACCCTAGTGCAATGGGAATATGAATTGGCTTGCAGCGAGGACCAAGAATCTAGCTATCTGCGTTTTCTAAAATCATATCCAAAAGCACCGCAAAAAAATTCGATTTTGCAAAAGCTAGATGCGATGGCCTTTGAACGTGCACAGCAAATCAATACCGTTGAGGCCTATGAAAATTACCTCAAAAATCAGCCCCAGCCACCCATTGGAAGGCAAGACCTCACGATGCGAGCACAGTTCCTACTTCGGGCCCTAACGGTGATTCCCGTCCCCTTTGCCTACTCAATCAAAGACGGATTTTACTTCGCAGATTCATCCACCGGTCAGCCCTGGATGGAATTGGACTATAAAATGGCCTACCCGTTTGCGTTAAATAACAACAAATCGCATTTCGTTGAAAATGGTTCCACCCTAATCCCGGGATGTGCACTAGTGATGCGTACCGATACCTTCGGCCTAATCGAATACAGCTACATCACCAAGGATGGAAAACCCTTTACCAAAAACAATTACGAAACCATTTATCAGTTCAGCAGCAGCATGGCCTTTGTGCAACGCGGCGGAAGATGGGGCATTCTCAATTACCGCGGCAAAGAACTGTTGCCCTGCAAATTCGAAAATCTACGATACGATACCGCAGCCCATCGAGGAGCATTAAAAACGAACAAAAAATGGGCACTTTTCAATGAATCCGGGAAGCTGATTACCCCACCCAAATACGACGCAATCGGTTTTGAAACTTGGGAAAATGAACCCACCGAATCCCCTGCCAAACTATGGGTCAAAAATCGATGCGCCGCCCAAATCAATGGCAACTGGGCCTTGATTGATACACTGGGAAATTCATTGACCCCCTTCGCATACGAAAGTATGACCTCTCTGCCGTTTGGTCGCTTCATGGGAAAAATCAACGATGGATACTGCCTTTGGCGCGATACCATTCAATGCAGCGCGGAATACTCAGAAGCCGTAGATTTCGGAAAACCCTACACCCTAGTTCAACAAAAAGGCTGGGGAATTATTGATACCCTCGGTAGAATTTTGGTCCCTCCAATTTATGAAAAAGCCCTGCTCGTAGGCAGTACAGTGGCGCTCCTAAAGAACAAAAAATGGAATTTCTATTACTCTCGCGGTGAATTCAATTTGCCCATCAAAGGCGCCATCGACGATTTTAGAATGCAAGGTGATGGAATGGTTTTCGCACGTCAAAAGAAAAATTGGATCCTTTATCACGCCTATACCAAAACCGTAAGAAAAGTAAAAACAACTGATTTACAGCAACTTACAGACACCTTACTCTTAGAGCCCATTGGCAATAGTTGGTTTATTACCCATGCCAACGGCAAAGTCTTGTTGTCGGATAGCCTTAGCAGCCTCAGCAAACTAAACGACCACGAATGGCTGGCAAGTAAATCATCGGGCACAGGATTGTTGTGTTTACCATCCATGCAGTGGAGCCTAAAGCCAAAATATCAAGAAATCATCGTATCGCAAAAACCCTCCCATTACATGGTAAAAACCAATGAGAAATGGGGTGTGGTAAACAGCTTCGGCGATGTGATTGTACCTATCATTTACGATGCGATAACCGATACAGAATACCCAGGATATTGGTATGCCTTGCAAGGCGAGAAAACAGTTTGGATCAATGCAACCGGCAACGCACTGATTCAGAAATAAGAAACACCGCTTTTAATACCCCTGCGTTTTTTGTTACAAGCAAAATGGCGCAATCTATTTTGTATTTTTCACCAAAAACCCCCAATTTGCAGCCATGAAACTCGCTATTCGATCAATTCTCGGTGGTTTGATATTTTTTATGTACCAATTTCTATCCTTTGCCGGAGCAAATTTTCATGAAAATGGCCAAGCCTACACGGAAAAACAAGACACGATTTTGTCATTCCTAAACTCGCTCCAATTGGAAAATAAACAATACGCCATTCCAAGACCTGGACCAAATGCAACTCCTGAAGAACATCAAGCTTTTGCGACAAACAGCAACGGAAAACCTTGGGCCATGGTGAGTTTTCACAAAACAAAGGATGCAGGTATGGCGATGCCTATGATTCGCGCCTTTTTGGTTGATATTTTGGCAGTTTTTTTATTATTCGGACTATTGGATAAAATCAGCGACATCAATACAGCCAAGAGTATTTTGTACACTACCACTGTTGGAATCATTGCATTTATTGTGATTCCATACACCAATTATATCTGGTATCAATTGCCTGATATTTGGGCGTATTTACTCGATGCAATTGTCCCTTATGCGATTTTAGGCGGCTTGTATGCAAAGTTTTGGCGGTCGGCTTAATTAAGCACAGCAATTATCTTCACACTCTACAAAAAGAGGAAATTCTATTAGAAAACAAAGGGGAGGCCAATGCATTGGCCTCCCCTTTGTTTATCTTTGCAATCCGGCATCACATCAGCAACTATGAACTCTTATTGTATGGTCCCGTAGTAGAATGGATACTACGAATGCCTCCGGAGCATTAGATACAGGTTCGATTCCTGTCGGGACCACATGGAATCCGTTAGAGAAAATTTTCTAATCCTCTGCACTACACCCCTGTATATCCTCCTCATTTTGGCAGAAATACTCGTGTCTAACCAGCAGAAACTTCATCTGTATTCCCTAAAAAACACAATCAGCAATGTCTACCTGATGTTGCTGAACTCAGGCATCGACTTTGCTTTCAGAATCATATACGTAGGCATAGTTTTTCAGTGGGGGTTCAACCACCGTTTTATGCAATTAGAAATTGGAATTGGTTATTGGATCGCTTTAATCATTGCCGAAGATTTCCTCTATTATTGGTTACATCGATTTGACCATGAAATCAGATTTTTCTGGGCAACACATGTCACACACCACTCATCAACATTGATGAATATTACCGTAGGATTTAGATCATCCGTTTTTCAACCCTTATATCGCTTCATTTACTTCTTTCCACTTGCACTACTGGGATTTGAGCCGCTCGATATTATGTTCATATACACGGCGAGCCAAATATGGGGCATTTTGGTCCACACAGAACTCATTCATAATTTAGGATGGTTCGAAAAAGTATTTGTTACACCCTCTCACCATAGAGTGCACCATGCAAGTAACCCAAAATATCTCGATAAAAACATGGGTATGTTCTTGATAATATGGGACAAATTATTTGGAACTTTCCAAAAAGAACTTCCAGCAACAGAGTACCAACCTATAAAATTCGGACTTACAAAAAATATAGAAAATCCCAACCCCGTTAATCTCGTGTTTTCCGAATGGCAACAAATTTGGCAGGACGTTTTTCAACCGAATATTTCACTAAAACATCGTCTGCTTTATGTTTTTGGACCCCCAGGATACAGTCACGACGGTAGCCGTAAAACGAGCAAAGCACTAAGAAAATTGGAAGAGACAACGTAAATGCATCGACTAGATTAGCATCACCATTTTTTTAGACTAAATTGCCCTTTTTTAGACTATGTCGTTTAAATACAGCTCAAAAGACAGCCCCGATTTTATTCTCAAACAAATCAAAGAGAAGGTAGATGACTATTATTTAACAAATAACTACACCAAAAATGGCAATGGGTATTTGATCCTAAAATTTGTTGCCCAATTCATCTTGGTTATAGCGTCCGTTTATTGGGCATTCCATGCTA
The DNA here is from genome assembly GCA_947464515.1 of Flavobacteriales bacterium. Lineage (GTDB taxonomy): Bacteria > Bacteroidota > Bacteroidia > NS11-12g > UBA955 > UBA955. The sequence goes on along the minus strand of CANHXF010000111.1, from coordinate 1,561 downwards.
GCAGCTTTTTAACACTGTGTTTTGCATTTTTATCAGTTGGCTTTACGATGCTAATTATGGGCATTAACTTTGGCCACGATGGGGCACACGGTTGCCTTACAGGCAATAAAAAATTCGATGGCACCTTGTTCCAAATTACATATGCAATTCAAGGACTAGGAGGCTATATGTGGCAAATCCGACATAATTCGGCACACCACATTTTTCCTAATGTTTACGATAGAGATTCCGACCTTGAAATGTCGCCCTTGATACTTTTGAATCCCAAACAAAAATCAAAACCCATCCACAAATACCAACATATTTACGCCCCACTTTTATATGTTGTTGTTACCCTCTTTTGGATCTTTGCCGAGGATTTTATCATTATGATTCGAAAAGATTCCGCGAATTCGAAGATTAAGAAAATCCCCACCATCGAATGGATCAAAATTGTTGCCATCAAAGTGATTTACGTTTTCAATTTCATCGTCTTACCAACGCTAATTACATCGTTTAGTCTCATCCAAGTATTTTCGGCATTTTTGATTATGCACTTTATTATTTCATTCTTTTTGACGTTTACATTTTTCATCTCGCATCACATTCAAGAAATTACATATGTTAGGGCGAACGAAGAAACCAATATCATTGAAAACTCCTGGCTTAGTCATCAAATCAACACTACAATCGATTTTCATCCCAAAAGCTACGTTGCACATTTTCTATTTGGTGGATTTAATACGCACATCGCGCATCATATTTTCCCGGAAGTTTGCCACATCCATTACCCAACACTTACCCAAATCGTAAAAGAAACCCTAGAAGAAAATAACGTGGGTCACTGGTATAAATCTTTCACCTTTTGGCAGGGCATGAAATCTCATATTTTGCATCTAAAAAAGACTGCGCACGGAATCTTAGAAGCGCAAAAGAATGAGGAAATTACAGCGTTAGCAACAAGCAACTAAAGCAACTGAATTACTTTAATTAATAGAATCGAGAGTTATAATGAGCTATAAATTCCAGTTTTCACAATGGTTGATGCAACAACTTCAACACGCCGGAGCCACCGCCGAATCATGTGAGATTTTACACCCCCTCGTTTTAACGATGGGACTCGTTGCCCTAATAGCCATCGCCGATTTTGTATCCCGAAAAGTCATCCTCACGGTAGTGGCTCGGTATGCAAAAAAATCTAACAATACCTACGACGATATTCTGGTTGAAATGCGGGTTTTTATTTACTTGGCGCATGTAGTTCCAGCCCTCGTAGCCAAAAAAGGTCTCCTCTTCATCTTCAATGAAAACTCCGATTGGATTAACATCTTACAACACCTAATCGATGCGTATATCATCATCGCCATCATCCGTTTTGTACAAGCTGTGCTCCGGGCCATAAAAATCTTTTTACTCAATTCCGAAGATTTCAAAGACAAACCCATTGGATCGTATACCCAACTGCTAAATATCATCAATTACGCCGTAGGTATCCTATTTATAATCAGCAATATAACCGACAAACCCCTGTGGACATTGCTAACCGCTTTCGGTGCCCTATCGGCATTAGTCATTCTAACCT
>CANHXF010000110.1 GCA_947464515.1 Flavobacteriales bacterium | reverse complement strand
AATTTATCTGCCTCCGCGATCGCCCTCAGGTTCTCTTCACCCTCAAAATCAAACTCCTTAAAATTATCTTGATTCCCCATTTTCTATTTAAATAACCCGTATTTTAAAATGCAATAAATGGCCCTAAATCCGTCTTTCCAACCAATTTTCTTGCCCTCGGCGAATGTCCGTCCGTAATAACTAATTCCCACCTCATATATCCTCGCACCCTCAACCCTTGCTATCTTGGCCGTCACCTCTGGCTCAAAACCAAACCTTTTCTCCTTTAATGTCAAGCCTTGAACCATCTCCGTACGGAACATTTTGTAGCATGTTTCCATATCCGTGAGATTCAAATTGGTCGTTACATTGCTCATAAACGTCAGCATTTTATTCCCCAAAGAATGCCAAAAGAAGAGAATTCTATGTGGCTTTCCGCCAATAAAACGACTTCCGTAAACAACATCAGCAAACCCATCAACGATTGGCTTCAACAAAATATTAAATTCATTGGGATCGTATTCCAAATCAGCATCTTGAATAATCAAGACATCGCCGGTGGCCTTGGCAATTCCAGTATGCAGCGCCGCGCCCTTTCCTTTGTTAATTTCGTGATGAAAAATCTGCAACCCTAGCTGTGGATGATTCGTTGCATAATCCGCCAAAACAACCTCCGTTTCATCGGTACTGCAATCATTTACAATTATGATCTCTTTCTCAATCCCATCAATAAGCGTTACCTCTCCAACCTTATTTAATATACGATGAATCGTCTTCGCTTCATTATAAGCTGGAATTACAATAGATAGTTTTTTGATGCTCATGACCTAGAAAACAAAATTAAGGCAAGATGTTGTAAAATACTGAGGTTGTTGCATTATTTCCAACACAAAATTGACGTTTTGCAAAGATCACCAAAGAAAGCAAACCCATTTTTATTTCACAAAACGCATTAACATCTTTGAGCCGTGAAAGAGTTTGGATTGCAACGCATTTGGGAGAAATTGGCTTTTCAGCCACAGTATCTAGCCACCGATAATGGTCAGCCATTACAAATCATAAATCAAGGGGAATGGAATAATCAAAATGGGCCCGACTTTCTAAACGCCGAAGTCGTCATCAACGGAATCCATTGTTTTGGAGCAATTGAAATCCATGTCAACGCCAGCGATTGGTATGTTCACAACCACCATACAGACCCCAGATACAATGGCGTAATCCTACATGTTGTTTGGCAAAATGATCGACCCTGTTTCACCCAAAGTAAAGACCCCATCCCCTGTATTTCTATAAAATCAAGGGTATCAAAACTCAACTTGACCCAATTTAATTCGGCACCATCGCTGCCTTGCGACCAACAAATCACAGCGATATCGGAGAGCCTCTTGACGCAACAATTGCAATTGGCATTGACCCAAAGAACTAAAGGGAAAATGGAACGGCTGATCCATGCGCACAATCAACTCAATCAAGACTGGTGGCTCACCGCACTGTATGCATTTATGTCGGCCTGGATTGGCAAAGCAAACCAACACAACTGCATCGACATTTGTAAATCGGTAAAAAAATCACTCATTTTACGAGCCAAATCAGAAAACGAAATCATTGCCTATCTGCTCGGAACCAGTGGCCTATTGGCGATAACTAAACACGACGACTATCTTGAATCGCTGAAAAAAACTTTTCAATACCAAGTCATTAAGTTCGATGTCAATTCGCTTGATTATTTGCAATGGAATAACCGACAAGTCAGACCCCCATCATTCGCCCCGATTCGGCTGGCTCAATTTGGCAGTTGGCTCTTTCAGATCAAAGGAGAATTATCGCAATTTTTCAACCAACCGAACCTAGAAACCATCGAAACTATTACGAAAAAGGGATTTCAATCTAATCTAAGTGCGTATTGGGACAAACACTACGAACTAGGCAAACTATCCGAGAAGCACAACCCCAACAACGGCAAGGAGCACGCAAAAAAGGTCATCCTAAATGGGTTAATCCCGCTCTGGAACACCCTGGCAACGGAAACCCACAAACCCGAATTCCAAATTGCGGCCGAGCAATTACGATCTGCGATCCCATCGGAAACGAATACAACGACAAAAAAAATGTCGGCCTTTCACCGCTGCAAACCACCCAAATCCAACTCTGAATGGAGTCAATCCCTGATCGCGCAGCATCAATTGTATTGTAAGCCATTGAAATGTGCACAATGTTTAATTGGCGATGCGATAATCAATGTTCCATTCATGAAACAGGAATCGTAACTTTGTTGAACTAGCAATGAAAACCGATATCATCATCATTGGCGGAGGCATTGTGGGATTGTCCACGGCCTACCAACTTTTACAACTCAACCCCGATTTAACCGTAACCATTTTAGAGAAGGAAAACGCCGTTGCCAAACATCAAACAGGGAACAACAGTGGTGTAATTCACTCTGGAATATATTATAAACCCGGCAGCCTCAAGGCCCAAAATTGTTTGCGAGGATATGACATGCTGATTGATTTTTGCAAAGCACAAAATATCGAATATGATCTATGCGGTAAAATAATCGTCGCTATCAAACCCGAAGAAATTGCCGGCTTAGAAGCCCTATACCAAAGGGGAATTCAGAATGGATTATCGGGATTGCGATTTTTGTCAAAAGACGAAATCAAACAATACGAGCCCAATTGCGTAGGTATAAAAGGTGTTTTTGTACCCCAAACAGGCATCGTTGACTACAAGCAGATTGCCGTAAAGTTGGCTGAAAACATCAACCTAAATGCCAACGGCAACATTATTTTAAATTCAAAAATCCAAGCGATTGTTGGCAATGAACATGGGGCTGTGGTTCACACCGATACTGAGAGATATGAGGCCCGATTGGTTATCAATTGCGCGGGGCTTTATTGCGATAAAGTAGCGGCCATGGCAGGTGAAAACCTTAACATGAAAATCATCCCATTTCGCGGGGAGTATTACGCCATCAAACCCGAAAAGGCACATTTGGTAAAGAACTTGATATATCCCGTGCCTGATCCAAATTTCCCATTCCTCGGGGTTCATTTTACTCGTAGAATCAGTGGTGAAATCGAGGCAGGTCCAAATGCTGTATTTGCATTCCAAAGAGAGGGTTATAAGAAAACGGATTTCAAGTGGAGTGAATTTTGGGATGCCATTTCTTTCGCTGGCTTCCGAAAAGTTGCGAGCAAATACTGGAAAACTGGACTTGGCGAATACCATCGCTCATACTTCAAGCCTGCCTTTGTAAAGGCACTGCAACAGTTGGTTCCATCTATCACTGAGGACGATTTAATTCCGGCAGGGGCTGGGGTTAGGGCGCAGGCTTGCGATAAAGATGGTGGCCTAATCGATGATTTCTACATCCAAGAATCCACCTCGTTCATTCACGTGCTCAACGCACCAAGTCCAGCCGCAACGAGCTCATTATCTATTGGGTTGGAGGTCGCTGAACGCGCCATGAAAAAATTGAATTGAGGAGAATCGACACAACAATTGAACAAGGAACAACTCATACCCGTTCTACAGAAATATTTGCCCAGCGGTAGTGAACACTATGCCGCAGATTTGATGTCGCACCACAAAATCCAATTGCGCATCAAAAACCCCCGATTAACCAAACTGGGCGATTACCGTCCGCCTACCAACGAAAGCAGTCATCGCATTTCTATCAATCGCGATTTAAACCCTTTTGCCTTTTTGATCACATTCATGCACGAAGTTGCGCACTTGGTCAACTTTGAGAAATCTGGACCACGCGTACCGCCCCATGGCATCGAATGGAAACGCGAATTCCAAGTGGTGAGTACACCCATCATTCAGCAGAATCTGCTGCCAACCGATGTAAATTCCGCATTAAATCGATACCTCAAAAATCCAAAAGCCAGCAGCTGTACAGATGCCAATTTGGTACGAACACTAAGGAACTACGACGACTCCACAGAATGGCTATTGGTGGAAGAAATACCGCATCAAGAGACGTTTGAAACACAGGACGGACGAAAATTTACGAAATTGGAAAAAATGCGTACCCGATTCCGTTGTCAGGAAATCAAAACCGGCAAAATCTACTTGGTCCCCGGGCTGATGCAGTGTAAACCCGTCTTAAATCGCTAATTTCACATATTCAAACAATGCACAATCACAGTCATAGCGCGCCACAAGAAAACATGGGCCCCAAATACCTTTGGGGAATTGCATTAAACCTCATTTTCGTGGCTGTTGAATTTGGCTACGGATTAAAAATCAATAGTTTATCACTACTCGCCGATGCTTGGCATAACCTGGGCGACGTGGCTGGCTTAGTGATTAGTCTGGTTGCTTTTACGATGGCGGCCAAACAACCCACAAACATTTATACATACGGTTTTTCAAAGGCCACCATTCTTGCTTCGTTAGCGAACTGTATCTTGCTTTTTATTGCAATCACTTCGATGGGACACGAAGCGTATGTCAGATTCTCCCACCCTGAGCCCACAATAGGAAGCACGGTGAGTTGGGTGGCTGGCGTAGGTGTTGTGATCAACACGGTAACAGCACTCCTGTTCATGAGCAATAACGAACTCAATTCCCGATCAGCCTTTTTGCACATGGCCGCGGATGCCGGTGTCAGCCTTGCAGTTTTAATCGGAGGATTACTCATCACCTATACAGGCATCGAAATGATCGATCCAATACTGGGTGTTCTCGTATGCTTGGTAATACTGGTTGGGACGCTAAATATTTTCAGACAGAGTTTCCGATTGAGTTTGGATGGGGTTCCGGAGGGCATCGACATAACCGTGGTAGAAAAGCGGATTCTTCAGATTCCTGGGGTAAAGAGCATCGAACACCTACATATTTGGGCATTAAGTACTACTAGAAATGCAATGACAGCACATCTGATGATGGATAACACATTGACTGCATCGGAACAAGAGGCGATAAAAGACAGGGTACGGCACGAAATTGAACATGAAAACGTTCACCATTGTATTCTCGAGACCAGTTCTATTTAACTGATCAGAGCTATTCTATTGTAAAATAAGGCACCTCCGCTTGGCGGGTGATGGAAGAATTACAATCCCAAAACGCGTTCTTGAGGCTTTTTGCCATCGAACATCATTTCTGGATTTTCAAGCAATTGCTTTACTCGGACAAGGAAGCTCACACTTTCGCGACCATCAATGATTCTGTGATCGTAGCTCAATGCCAAATACATCATAGGGCGAATCACGATCTGGCCGTTTTCAACCACAGGACGCTCAACGATATTGTGCATTCCCAAAATTCCACTTTGAGGGGCATTGATAATCGGGGTACTCATCATAGAGCCAAAAACGCCACCATTGGTAATGGTAAACGTTCCACCCGTCATCTCATCCAAACTCAATTTATTATCGCGGGCTTTGGTTGCCAAGCGTTTTACTTCTTTTTCGATTTCATCCAACGACAAATTTTCTGCGCTGCGAATCACGGGAACCACCAAACCTTTGGGCGCACTCACCGCAATTGAAATATCGCAATAATCATGATAAACGATTTCTTCCCCATCAATGCTAGCATTCACTGCTCTCCACTCAGTTAGGGCGATACAGCAAGCGCGGGTAAAGAAGCTCATAAATCCCAAACCAACCCCATGGGTCTCTTCAAACTTCTTTTTGTATTGCGCACGCAAATCCATGATTGGCTTCATGTTCACCTCATTGAAAGTGGTAAGCATGGCTGTTTCATTTTTTACGGCTACCAGTCTACGGCTTACGGTTTTGCGCTAGTTCGACATTTTCTCACGCTTCTCAGAGCGAGGTCCGCTTGTTGATTGCGCTTTCACACCACCCAAAGCCACGATGGCCTCGAGAGCATCAACTTTCGTCACTCGTCCACCCGCACCCGTTCCTTTGACCTGACTTGGTGCGATATTGTATTGCTGCAACAATTGAGCTGCAACGGGGGAAACCAAAGACCAATCTGTGTCATTCGCATTATGACTAGATTCTGCTGAGGCATTGCTATTGGCAGCTGCGGGAGCATTACTAGCCAACTCTGATTTACTTGTATTTGATGCAGCAACAGGCGCAGCAGAACTTACCGCATCCACTTTCGCGGCGGGGACTTCGGCGGCAGCCGGACGTGCAGCATCTGTGTTAATAACTGCAATTACCGTATTAATGGCAATGGTATCACCGATATTTCCAATGAGCTTTTCGATAACACCGGCTTTTTCGGCATTT
>CANHXF010000109.1 GCA_947464515.1 Flavobacteriales bacterium | reverse complement strand
GGTGGCTGAGGTGCTGATCTCTAAAATCTGAAAATCGCTAGCGGGGGAGGAGACAAACATCGCCCGAATGGAAAGATAGTCGGGGGTGCTGATTCCAAGTTGTGTCGCGATTTGTTGCAGTAGGTTGATTTCGGGGGCTGAGATATCGCCATCGGCGCGGGAAATTCTAAAAAGTACATGAAGCAATTCTAATCTAGGTGAGTAGCCCATGCGGTTGCGCAGGTTTCGGCAGACTTCGGCTAGGTTGTGGGATTGTTTGAGGTAATCGCGCAGGCGGAGCAGTAGCATTCGGGCTTCGTCTTCGCCGTAGGTGCGGATGAGCATCGACTTAACCATATCGAGTTCGCTTCTAAGGACCGACCCATCGGCGTTCATCGTGGCGGCAATCAGGATTAGGAGCGAGTTTTTGAAATCGGAAGGCGGGTAGTTGTCGCTGTAATAATCTTGGCTATGGCTACGCTGTTGATAGGCGCTACTGGTTTTATTTCGTTCGCTTTCAGGGGTATTTACGAAGTCGATGTACATGCCAACGAGAAAGCCTATGACTGCGCCTGTGGGGCCTGACGACATGAGGCCAAGGACGGCACCGGCGATGGAAAACTGAAATTTCACTGTATGATTTGTGGATTGGTTGAAGAAATAGTTTGCGGGTTTACGTTGGCTGAGGGGGCTTTCTGGTTGGGTTTGGTTTTAACGATTGTTGAAATCGCTCAATTTTTTTAGTCGGTTATGAAGTACGATGTCTTGAATCACCCAAAGCAGAGGATCGCCCGATTCTTTGGCCCAGTAAATATTGGTTTCTTTGGTTTTGAGTTTGCCATTTTTCTCTTCCATGCTATAGGTTTCGCCGGCAGTCACGTCCATGGGGTAGATGGTGATGGTTTTGGCGGCTTGGGAGGTAAAGGTATATTCAAAAATCACGACGGGTTGTGATTGGGTGACTGTTTTGATTGCGAGGGTGCTTTTGTTGATAGCGGCTGGCTCGCCCGCTTCGCGGGCGAGTGTTTTAGACAATTCCAAATAACCCGCGATCAAGCTTTGGTTGGCAGCTATGGGTTGGTTGCTAATGTTTTTTAATTCGATGCGATCATGGTCTTGTGTGATCGTAAAAGATTCTTGGGGCTGTGCGGGGTAGGTTACTTTTATCGATTTGATGTCGGTGACGGACGCATCGATCATAAACATCGACCTCCAGAGTTGAATGTTGGTATTGAAATAGGGGGTAAGGTAGCCAACAAATCCTGGGACTGTAATTTCGCAAGGTCGTTCTGTGCCCGGGAAATACATATAAGTAGCATCTTGGGTTGGCGTGGGGAATCCAACGTATAGGGTATGGACTTCTTTATTGTCTTGGGAGAAGATGACTTTGGTGCCATTTAAGGCGATATCTTTGGTTACGGTTTCTTTTGATGCGTCGGCTACGGGACATTTTACTTGCAGTTGAGGCATCGCCCAGTAGAGTAATTCATGAATTGCATGGGTATCGGCGGGGAAAGATTGGGTTTCTGTGCGAACGATCCAATGCTCATTAATTTTTTCTATGGAAAGATAAGGCAGTTTGGTATTGTTGGGGGAGAAGGTGATTTTGGTAATTTTTTGCGGCGATTTGAGGGCAAATATATCGTGGGAAATGGCGGTAGTGCTATTGATATTGCGCCATAACACAAAGGTAATGAGGATGGCAGAGACCAATAGGGTTACGGCGATAAGGATGCGTTTTTGCATAGGGCACAAAGGTATAAAAGAAATTGTAGAGGCGATATTGGTAATTGAGGAAATGGTGTTTTTGGGGGACGGATGAATTGGACAGTAAAATTTATGTGTAAAAAATGCAAGAAGGGTTTGTCAATTCATAAATAAATACTATTTTTGCAGTCCTTTTTGGGATAGTGGCCTCGGTCACACACGTTCTTAAGGTTAAAAGCCACCATAGCTCAGCTGGTAGAGCAACTGACTTGTAATCAGTAGGTCGTTGGTTCGATCCCGACTGGTGGCTCCAGATATAAAAGTGCAACCGATCAAGGGGAAACCTTGGATTTATTGGGGGCATCGCATAGCGGCAATTGCGGCGGACTGTAAATCCGCTCCTTCGGGTTCAGTGGTTCGAGTCCACTTGCCCCCACTACACTTTTATGTCTAACAATGCGGGAGTAGCTCAGTTGGTAGAGCGACAGCCTTCCAAGCTGTAGGTCGCGAGTTCGAGCCTCGTCTCCCGCTCGCATCGAAACAAGGGGCAACTCTTGTGGGGATAAGCCGATGTAGCTCAGGGGTAGAGCGTTTCCTTGGTAAGGAAAAGGTCAGGGGTTCAATTCCCCTCATTGGCTCAAAAACAAAAACAACACAAAACAAACAACTATGGCAAAAGAAACATTTGACCGTTCCAAGCCGCACTTGAACATTGGTACTATTGGTCACGTAGACCACGGTAAGACCACTTTGACTGCGGCCATCACTACTGTACTGGCCAAGGCTGGTCTTTCTGAAATGCGTTCATTCGAGTCAATCGACTCTGCTCCTGAGGAGAAAGAGCGCGGTATCACAATTAACACGGCTCACGTTGAGTATTCAACGGCCAACCGTCACTACGCTCACGTTGACTGTCCAGGTCACGCCGACTATGTAAAGAACATGGTAACGGGTGCTGCACAGATGGATGGTGCGATTTTGGTGGTTGCGTCTACAGACGGTCCAATGCCACAGACACGCGAACATATCTTGTTGGCTCGTCAGGTTGGTGTTCCTCGTTTGGTTGTATTCATGAACAAAGTCGACATGGTAGACGATCCAGAAATGTTGGATTTAGTTGAAATGGAGATGCGTGAATTGTTGGAATTCTACGAATTCTCAGCTGACACCCCAATTATCCGTGGATCTGCTTTAGGTGGATTGAATGGAGATGAGAAGTGGGTAGCTACTATCATGGAATTGATGGCTGCTGTAGATGAGTGGATCCCAGTTCCACCACGTTTGGTGGATATGCCTTTCTTGATGCCTGTAGAAGATGTATTCTCGATCACTGGTCGTGGTACAGTTGCTACTGGTCGTATCGAGCGTGGTGTAATCAACGTTCAAGACGCAGTAGAAATCATCGGATTTGGTTCAACATTGACATCAACTTGTACTGGAGTAGAAATGTTCCGTAAGTTGTTGGATCGTGGTGAAGCGGGTGATAACGCTGGTATCTTGTTACGTGGTATCGATAAAAATGATATCCGTCGCGGTATGGTTATCTGTGCTCCTAAGTCAGTTACTCCTCACAAGAAGTTCCATGCTGAGGTTTACGTATTGAGCAAAGAAGAAGGTGGACGTCACACTCCATTCTTCAACAAGTACCGTCCACAGTTTTACTTCCGTACTACAGACGTAACTGGTGAAATCAGTTTGCCTGCAGGTACAGAAATGATCATGCCTGGTGATAACGTATCAATTACAGTTGAATTGATTCAGCCTATCGCTATGGAAAAGAACTTGCGTTTCGCTATCCGTGAGGGTGGAAGAACTGTAGGTGCTGGTCAGGTAACTGAGATTATCGAGTAATAGCCGAGCTATTAAGAATATAATGGGGGCATTGCAAGATGCTCCCATTTATACGGGCATAGTTCAATGGTAGAATAGAGGTCTCCAAAACCTTTGATCAGGGTTCGAATCCTTGTGCCCGTGCTAATAAAAGCGCGATGTTTGGAAGAATAAATAACTATTTCCGTGAGACCAGAGACGAGTTGGTTAACAAAGTCAGCTGGCCTACATGGGAAGAATTGAGGGAAAGCACATGGATTGTGCTTGTCGCTTCATTATTATTTGCCCTAGTAATATGGGGGCTTGACAGCGTATTGGGTGTCAGTTTAACCCAATTTTATAAATTATTTAAATAATCATGACAACGGCAGAAGACAGACACAAGTGGTACGTGGTTCGTGCAATTACCGGACAGGAAAAGAAGGTAAAGCACAGTATTACGGTTGAGCTCGAGCGCGATCGTAAGAGCGACTTTGTGCCTGAAATTCTGATTCCTACGGAGAAGGTATATTTGATTAAGAACGGTAAAAAGGCAATTAAGGAGAGAAATGCATTCCCAGGATACATTTTAGTTCATGCCGATTTATCTGATCCAGAAATCATGCCTTTGATAAAGAGTGTTACAGGAGTAGTTGGGTTCTTAGGATCTAAAGACCAACCTGTTCCATTGCGTCCAAACGAGTTAAGTCGTATTTTGGGTACCGCCGATAGCTTAAGCGATTCGGAAGCAATGGATGAAGAACACTTCTTAGTAGGTGAGTCGGTGAAAGTGGTAGATGGACCGTTCAATGATTTCGACGGTGTTATCGAAGAAGTAAACGAAGAAAAGCGCAAGCTCAAGGTTATGGTGAAGATTTTCGGTCGCCGTACACCTCTTGAGTTAAATTATAACCAAATACAAAAATTGTAACAGTAACAATGGCAAAAGAAATAACAGGTTTCGTCAAGCTCCAGGTAAAAGGTGGTCAAGCAAACCCTTCGCCTCCAATCGGTCCGGCTTTGGGTTCAAAAGGTTTGAACATCATGGATTTTTGCAAACAATTCAATGCGCGCACGCAGGACAAGATGGGGAAGGTATTGCCGGTCGTGATTTCCGTTTATTCGGACAAATCATTCGACTTCGTAATCAAAACTCCCCCAGTTGCAATTCAATTGTTGGAAGCTACTAAGCTCCAAAAAGGCTCTACTGAACCCAACCGTAAGAAGGTAGGTTCTGTATCATGGGATGTGGTGCAAACCATTGCTCAGGATAAAATGCCAGATTTGAATTGCTTTACTGTAGAGTCTGCCATGAAATTGGTTGCAGGTACAGCCCGCAGTATGGGTATCACGGTAACAGGGGATGCCCCATTTAATTGATTTGAATTATGAAAGTTGGTAAAAAAAGAAAAGAAGCGGAAGCTAAATACGACAACACCAAGTCGTATACTTTGCTAGAGGCTAGTAACATCCTTAAGCAAATTTCATCCACCAAATTTGATGCATCGGTAGATATCGATGTTCGTTTGGGCGTAGATCCCCGTCAGGCCAATCAAATGGTACGTGGCGTTGCATCTTTGCCACACGGTTTGGGTAAGGTGGTTCGTACGTTGGTACTTTGTACATCAGATAAAGAACAGGAAGCTCGCGACGCGGGTGCTGATCACGTAGGTTTGGACGATTATATCGAAAAAATCGCAGGTGGTTGGACAGATATCGATATCATCATAGCTGTACCTAGTGTAATGGCAAAGTTGGGTCGTTTGGGTAAAATCTTAGGTCCTCGTAACTTGATGCCAAATCCAAAGAGCGGTACAGTTACATTGGAAGTTGGAAAAGCGGTTGTTGAGGTTAAGGCGGGTAAAATCGACTTTAAGGTTGACAAAACTGGAATCATCCACACTTCAGTTGGAAAGGTATCTTTCGAATCTGACAAATTGAGTGAAAATGCATTGGAATTAGTGCAGGTATTGCAACGATTGAAGCCAAGTGCTGCAAAGGGAACGTATTTCCGCAGTATTTACATGAGCAGTACTATGAGTCCCAGTGTGAGTATAGACATTAAATCAATCCCAGGATTATAAAGCGATGAATAAGGCAGATAAATCAATAGTGGTTGCCGAGTTAACCGAAACCTTTAAGACAAACAGTTTTGTTTATCTTACAGATACTACCGGACTAACTGCAAACCAAACCAATAAATTGCGTCGCATGTTGTTTGAGCGTGGTGTAGAAATGCGCATGGTTAAAAACACTTTGTTGCGTATTGCAATGGAAGATAGCGGAAAAGATTTTGGTGATTTGAAAGGCACGTTGAAAGGAACTACTTGTGTAATGACATCGGAGTCTCAGAAGGCACCGGCTCAATCTATCAAGGATTTCCGTGCAACATCTCCAAACGTTTTGTTAAAAGGTGCTTGGATTGATAATTCAGTATTTATTGGCGATGATCAGTTGATGGCTTTGATACAATTGAAGTCAAGAGAAGAATTGATCGGCGAAATCATCGGTTTGTTGCAGTCACCTATCAAAAATGTTATTGGTGCATTGCAAGCGAACGGACCACAAAAAATTGGCGGCTTAATCAAGGCGCTTGAAGAAAGAAACTAAACAAAAAAAACACTTAAATTAAATAACAATGGTAGATTTAAAAGAATTCGCGAACCAGTTGGTAAACCTTACTGTAAAAGAGGTTAACGAGCTTGCTCAAATTTTGAAAGAAGAGCATGGCATCGAGCCTGCAGCTGCTGCTGTGGCTGTTG
>CANHXF010000108.1 GCA_947464515.1 Flavobacteriales bacterium | reverse complement strand
ATAACTGGATTGAACCATTGAAGGAACCGCGATAAGATTTACACGTCCCATCCGGCTTGCGTTGAGCGCCAAGAACTTACCTAAGCCGGCATCGTGATCTAAGGAATAATATAAGGTTGTAGTTGAGCGATACGGAATTCCCGCTTGGTGATTGTTTCCCACTGTAGAATTTAGGAAAATCTGACTCGGATTGAGTTTCGCGGCGATTCTATTGGGCAGTGTTTGGACCCCATTGGGCATTAGCAGAGCATCGCCTTTGGCTAGCGCCCAAAAGATAAAATCAAAAAGAGAGCATGGGGTTTGAAGCGCTTCTTCGAGAAAAATGCCAGTAAAGAATGGTCGAAAGAATGATTCGATAATGGTTTCCGAAAACCCAATCGAAAGCAGATAATCTTGGGTAGATGGTATTGTGGTGTTTGATGAATTGTGAGATTGAAAAAAATCGCTAGGATTTTGGGATAGCAATTTCTTTCGAAGGGCGATAATTTTGATAACATCGGTGAATTTAATATCGGGGTGTAGTAACGCTCCGATGCCTTTGATGCCGTGTTTGATAGGATCAGCGATGAGGGTTTTCCCTGTCGCCGTGAGCAGCCAAGCGCCCGAGCCGAAGGCGAGGGCGCCATCCAACAACCCACCCTGCTTGTAATCGTCTAACGCTGGATAAGCACTTTGAATCACTTGAAATCCATGATCCAATGAAAAACCATCTAAATCTGTGGTTCGCAACTTCCCACCCCACGCATTGCTTCCTTCATGCAATTCGTAAGGAATACCTAGTTGTTGCAGTTTGTATGCGGCAGACAGACCCGACATGCCCCCACCAACAATGGTAACAGGCCTGTTTATTGATGTCATTGATTAATTCCCAACGGGTTCACCCTCTGGCGCACGTCGGCGAGGCCTATCCCCACCCCCACGATTTTCAACGCCACCATCCGCAGGCTTCTTCTTCTTCCGCATTGAACGAGCCTTTGCGATCATTTCTTTCTTCACCTCACGTTCGATACGTGGCAATTGAACCGCACGCTTCATACCAATCACTGGCTTGAGTTTAATGGTATAGGTTTCGAGCAATTGGACTTCTAATTTGCGCAAGGCGACAGCATCCTTGAAATACTGCTCTGCTTCGGTTTCAGACAATTCGGAAGGACGTTTATCGTTCCATTTGTCTCTAAAACCGTGTTTTGCATCACGCAATTTCAACTGATATTCATCGTAAATAGGAAAAAATTTCACTTTCTCCGCTTCACTTAATGTGAGTTGTTCCACAAACAAAGTCTCACGAAACTTTCTTAACTCCTCCACTTTAGAGGCCCTAAGGCTATCCTTTTTGGCTTCATTTTGTGCCGTTGCCTTCACAGCAAACAACATCAACAAGCACAGGGTGATATATTTCATGCATTTCATAACGATTCAAAATCTAATTCTTCAAACATTTCATCTTCCATATCAAAGGTTGCCAATCCATTGTCCTCCAAGTCCTGTAGGGCTCGTTTGGTGCGTGGCGGCATTTCTTTGGCATCAATGATTGTATAAACATTGGGCTCTTTGTATTTGGGCATTTCACCCATTATCAAGGGCTCAACCAATTGTAGTCCATCGGGAATCGTATCCTTCGGCGTAATGGGCTCATCCAATGGAGACTCGATCAGCGTGGGTTCATCCTGCTGCAATTCTGTTGCCATGGCCTCTTCCACTTTGGGCGGCTGAATCGCATTCCATATAAAATACGCAGCAACAATGGCCGCCAATGACGCTGCAATACCCAACCAACCTGGGGTTGCCGATTCTTTCTGTCGTCCAGCGATGGGCGCAAAAGCAGTTGGTGGCGCCTCTAGATTGATAGTTTGGGGCTCTTCCTCTACAACGACTTCCTCAACAATTGGAGCCTTTGGGGCATTGATTGGAGCGATATACGACTCTAATTCATCCAATCCCACAGATTCGGGGACTTCGTGTACGACAATTGGCTCTGGCGTTATTAATTCCTCTTCGATAATCGACTCGACAACAAATTCCTCCTCAATTGTTTCGGTCTTAGCAATTTCGGACTCAACTGATTCTATCTGAACCGATTCAACTACCGGATTCAGCAAATCTCCGTAGGTTACTTTGGTAATATTTAACGAATCACCCAAACCAGTAGTCTCTTCAGAAATGGCAGAGAAATTAACCCACTCCGGATTTTCATTCGTTGTAAAAGTTAATGGTGCGATTTCAACCTTTCCGAATTCATCGACATCCTTATCAACACCAACCGACTTTGATGTCAGCGGATCTTGTTTCCTAGCCCGCTTCTGAATGCCTGAAGTATCAACCTTCATATGCACCTCAACTGGCTTGATGGCTTCAATCTTGGGAGCCGAAGCTTCCGGAGAATTTATGTCGATGCCCAATCGCTGCAACAAACGGGATTCCGACTCCTTAAAATAGGAATCCGGCGCGTTATATGCAGGTCCGATTTTTTCGTTTTCTAAGTCCATGATTTCGCTTGTGCTGTTGATTAGATGTATAAATTCCGATTTGGTTTAACGCAGTACACTTAAATAAATTTCTAATTTCTTCACCGCGTGGTGATATGAAGCTTTCAATGCCCCCTCAGACGTAGATGTCAACACTGCAATTTCTGCATAACTCAAGTCCTCAAAATACCGCAACGTAAACACCAATTTCTGCTTAAATGGCAAATAACAAAGGGCTTTCTGCAACTTTAAAGCAATATCGTCGCCAGACAAATACAAATCCTCAGTGATCATATCCGCCATTTCCGGCTGTGCTTCATCAAAATCGATCGTAGGCTTACGTTTGCGAATCAAATTGATCGATTCGTTTGTTGCGATGCGATAAACCCATGTCCTAAGTCGACTGTCCCCTTTAAACTGATTGGCATTTTGCCAAACCTTGATAAAAGTATTTTGGGCGGCGTCATCTGCATCATCATGACTTAACAATAAATTTCTACAGTGATAATAGATTTGTTGTTGATAGCGACGTAAAATTTCGACAAACAAAGATGCAGTAACACCAGAGCTCACCAACTCAACCGAAAGTTCGTCTTCCGATAAATTCTGTAAACGTTGGGTCTCACTCATATTTTTTGCATTTGCTGTATCTACACTCATTGATGATGGCTTAATAATGTCACAATGATTTCCAATGTGCGAAGTAGATAAAATTCAATGACAAGACATAGACAATGGCCGAAAAGTTTAACACAAGTTATTCCACATTGTTAAAATTCCTGTTTGACGGGGAAATTTGCAGAAATTCATTGTATCAAAAGAAATAATTCGTATTTTTGCAGCCCAATTAGGATTAAAACCCATGAATTCAATCGTTAATAGCATCGCATCTGAGTATTTGAGAACAGACTTACCCGCTTTCAAGGCTGGTGATCGTATCACTGTTCACTATAAAATTAAAGAAGGCGCCAAAGAGCGTATTCAGTTATTCCAAGGTGATGTTCTCCAACGTCGCAACGGAGGAATTGATGAAACTTTCACTGTACGCAAAATTTCTAACGGAATTGGCGTAGAGCGTATCTTCCCACTTCACTCTCCTTTCATCGATAAGATCGAAGTGAATAGAAAAGGTCGTGTTCGTCGCGCCCGTATCTTCTATCTACGTACTCAAATCGGTAAAGCTGCTCGTATTAAAGAGCTTCGTACGCGATAAGACAAAATATTTATGTTTAAAAAAAGCCCAACTCGTTGGGCTTTTTTTATTTATTCACCACACAAATTCAGAATTCCAATCAATTATCAAACCGTATCAAAGCGGTGAGACCTACTCCGTTGTGATAAACCCCAGTTGGGTAAAATAGATTATATGAGGTGGATTGAGACAATGCCGACATGATACTATAATCCCAATTCAATCTTAAATCCAACGATTGAGAAACTTGGGAACCTACAGCAAATTGCAAAATCAATCCATTTTGGGCAAAATCACTCGCAATGCCGGGATTATAACCTTCACTTTCTTCAATTTTCAACAATCGCGTGAACCGAATACCACCCAAAAAATCAATCTGGCCTAACCTTCCCGCACTCACCTTTCTAATTCCCGCCACCTGCAACTCAATCTGTCGGGCCTTGATGTGAAAAGCATTTACCATCGTTAATGGATCAAATGCACGACGGCTACCCCGCTGAACCATACAAAATTGCATTTCAATTGCATCCAATTTCTTATTCTCAGACAACCTATACCCCGTTGCCATTCCTACTTGATATCCAAATTTATTGTATCCACTGGCTTGATCTCCATCAATTTGAGAGGCCAAAATGCCCATCATTGGTCGACCATAAAAACTGTGTGCTTTTTCTTGTCCACCCTGACCCTGTAAAGAGCTCGCAGCAAAAAATGTTAAAGTACCGATCAATCGAATCCCTGCTTTCCGTCTCATGTTGTAATTTGCAGCAATTTATTGCAAAAGCACGTGGGTAACAAGCCAAAACACATATTGATTATAGGCTCTGGCTTGGCTGGCAGCACATTGGCGTTGGAATTGATCCAGCGTGGGCACCTTGTTCAAGTGATCGACAATCTTGCACCGAACTCTAGTTCACGCGTTGCTGCGGGAATAATCAACCCGGTTGTGCCCAAAGGCGTAAAGAAAACCTGGCAATACCAAGAAATTTTCCCGGCCGTTTTTGAATATTATCGCAATTTCGAATCACTTTTAGGAGCCAAATTCGTTTTTGAATACCCAATGTTGCAAATTCATGCCAACGACAATGAAAAATATGAATGGAGGAAACGCGGCGCAGCGACCGAAATGACAGACCTATTGACACCCAACGGCGACAATACTATTGTCAACAACTGTGGTCGTTTAGATGTCTTACAATTTTTACATGCCACCGAAATCGAACTGACGAAAAAAAATTGGTTTAGAAATGAGCAATTTTTACATGCGGATTTGATATTCCAAGAATCTGGCAAAGTCGATTATCATGGACTTGAATTTGATGAAGTCATATTCTGCGAGGGAATTGGCATCATGCAAAACCCTTGGTTTAATTATCTCTTTTTCGATCCTACCGGCGGCGACATCCTCACTGTGAAAATTGAGGGTTTATCGAATGATAAAATCATCAAACAGAAGCAATGGATCGTACCTACCCAACAAAAAGACGTCTTTCTCCTGGGTAGCACTTTTCATAAAAAGTCGATTTCGGAAGTTGCTGACCCCATGGATGCCAAATTCCTGCTCGAACGCGCCGAGCTCATTACAGGCAAATTGGTTACACTGATCAAGCATCAACGTGCGGTGCGGCCCACTGTACAGAACAGACGGCCTTACTTGGGTCGACATAAAACCTATAAAAATTTAAGTATTTATAACGGTCTCGGAGCAAAAGGAAGCGCATTATGCAGTTGGCTTTCTCCCATGATGGCAGATTTCATTACTTACAACACACCCCTAAACGAAGAGGTAGACATTTCAAGAATCCAAGAAATTGGTTAAGGCTAAATTAATTGGTTTCCAGAAAATGCAGGAAACTTGTAGGATCCGATATCACTCTGCAATTCTCGGGTATTTTCAAATCACGGCGCTTCACAACTTGAGAACCGGTAACTAAAATCTGAGTATTGGGCCAACTACGAGAAAGCGTATTCAAATACACTTGTACTGGCATACTTGAATTTGGATTGGTCAAAGCACAAAAAACATAATCCGGATTATGCAGTTTATGAATTTTATTCAAATCTTCTAATGGTGTTGAAGTACCCAAGTAAATAACATTTTTACCATTTGCACGCAACAAATACGATGCGAGGAGCAAACTCAACTCGTGATTTTCACCATTCGGCAAAAACAACAAAAATTTCTTCGCATTGGCATTTGGAATAATATTGAGTTGATCAATTGCAACAAATATGCGCTGCTTAATTAAGTTGGTAATAAAATGTTCGTGAGCTATATGAATTGTACCACTCAGCCACATTACGCCCAAATGCTGCAAAAATGGGAAAATGATTTGGGTTGTGGTTTGCTCCATCCCCAACTGTAAAATATTGATTGACAGAGTTTTATTGAACTCTCTTTCATCAAAATCAAACATTGCGGATGTAAGGGTTGAAATTTGGGATTGCTGTCCAGAATTGTTTTCAGAAATACTTAGGGTTTTTCGCTGAACCTCATCCCTATCCATCTGTGCAATTCTACTAATCTTTATACCATTGGCATTTAGAATCGCAATATTCATCATGTATTTGAGATCGTCTTCCTCATAATACCGAATATTGGTCTCTGTCCGCTTGGGCACCAACATTCCGT
>CANHXF010000107.1 GCA_947464515.1 Flavobacteriales bacterium | reverse complement strand
TTGATTACCGTCAGAAGCAGTGGCAGTATCGTGTTGACTTCAGGAATGTGAGTGGATCCCTAGTGAAGCGTGTCGTTATGGTGGACACATTAGACGCTAACTTACCATTGTCGCGCTTGGTATTGACATCTTTTTATCCAAACAAGGCAAGCTATTGCATCGAACAAGGTAGAGTGTTGGTAGTTGACTTTCCGGAAGCAAACTTGAGTTCATTTGAAGCCAATCCAATAGGTAGTGTAGGTTATGTGATGTATCGGGTAGAGACCTATCAAACATTGCCTTTGAATACGGTGATCAATAACATCGCGATGGTGGATTACGATAGCAAATGGCAGGCGACATCTAAGAATTGCACAGTGACGTTGGTTGATAAGACGGCAGGAGTCAAAGTAATTAAGGGCAGCTTGAGTTTGTATCCAAATCCGGCATCTAATCAATTGAATGTTTTGGGATTGGGCGCTTTGAGAAATAGTTCTTGGCAACTGGTTTCAATGACGGGCGTTGCGATTTTAAACGGTCAAGTGAGTGCTGATACACTTTCGATTTCAGTAAAAGATCTTGCGGCGGGAATTTATACCTTGCGCATAGGCAATGCTACGGCGTTGGTTCAAATTCAACACTAATTACTATAGTATTTTTTGGAAAAGCGGTACAGGTTGAAATGCCCTGTTGCTAACTCTTGAGCAATTTCTTCCTTCAATTGATTCAGCGGAATACTTTTCATTTTTTGGCGCTGTATTAATCGGAAGGCGCGCTCGGCAAACAACGAACTGAGATTTTGTAAGTTATTTTGGGTTTCTAGATGCTGAGAAATCGCATCGCTCAAGGCTTGAATCCCTTTGCTATCGGTAGCTACGGTATTGATGACAGGAATTTCGTAACCATCCTTTCCAATTTTGTTGTGAGCTAATTTTTTTAGGTGGTTTGCGAAGGCATCGGCACCGTCTCTATCGCTTTTGTTAACCACGAAAATGTCTGCGATTTCCATGACACCACTTTTCATCGTTTGCACCTCGTCGCCGCTTTCTGGGACGGTTACAACCATTGTAGTATCGGCGATTCCGGCAATTTCGATTTCACTCTGACCTACACCTACGGTTTCGATGATGATTCTATCAAATTTGGCATGTTTTAAGATGTCGCAGACCTCAATAATACTCGCGCTAAGGCCACCCAAAGAACCTCTGGCAGATAAACTGCGAATAAATACTTTGGGGTCAAGGAATAGACCTGGCATTCGCAAACGATCGCCCAATAGGGAGCCGAGGTTGAATGGGGAGGAGGGGTCTACGGCGACAATGGCTGTTTTTAACCCTTTTGAACTCCAGTGCAACACCAATGCGTTCACCAAGCTGCTTTTTCCGGCACCGGGAGGGCCAGTTACGCCAACAATCGGGCAGTTGCCTTCGAGTTGTTCAAGCAATTCCATCGATTGCGGATGTTGGTTCTCTACCCAACTAATTGCCCTAGCGATGGCTCTTTCGTTGCCCTCGGCGATTAATGTTGGAGTAGGGGTGATTGGCATGTTACGAAGATATTAAAATTGGCTGAAACACCATTTATTTGTGTGCTCTTGCAAACGGAGTGGCATTGAGCGGCGTAAATTGATTTTTTTGGAATTTTTCATATCCGGCCATGGCTACCATCGCAGCGTTATCGGTGCAATATTCAAAGGCTGGAATACAAATTTGTAGGCCTTTTTCAGTGCCCAAAGTATGAATCGCTTCTCTTAATTCGCTATTGGCAGAGACCCCGCCACAAAGCCCGATACTTGCGGGTTTATGCACTTCGATTGCCTTGGCAAAACGCTTCGTTAAGCTCAATATGATTTGATGCTGGTACGATGCACAAATATTCGGCAACTCTTTGTTTATGAATTCGTTGTCGGCTTTTAAATTGTCTCTAAGGAAATACAAAAGTGAGGTTTTTATGCCCGAAAAACTAAAGTCCAACCCTTGCGTTTGACTGTCGGGAAATTTATATTTATTTGGATCGCCTTGCTTTGCATATTGGTCGATAAATGGGCCGCCCGGATATCCTAAATTAAGCAGTTTTGCCGCTTTATCGAATGCCTCCCCTGCCGCATCGTCTTGGGTGGTTCCTACAATTTTCATATCGTCGATGCCGTTTACCAAAATGATTTGGGTATGTCCGCCACTAACCAAAAGACAGAGCATGGGCAGTTTGACCTGGTGGTCTATGAATAGCGCAGCTACGTGGGCTTCAAGGTGGTTCACTCCAATCAATGGGATGTTGTTGGCGATGCAAATTCCTTTGGCCACATTGGTTCCAACGAGCAAGGATCCCATGAGTCCGGGGCCTTGAGTTACAGCTACCGCGTTGACATCATCGATGGAGATTTGGGCTTTTTCTAGGGCAAGGTGAATGACTGGAATGATATTGCTTTGATGGGCACGTGAGGCCAATTCAGGCACCACTCCGCCGTATTGTTCATGTACTTTTTGACCAGCCGTTATGTTGGCAAGGATTTTGCCTTCGCAGAGTATCGACGCTGCGGTATCATCACAACTGCTCTCGATGCCCAATATAATGGAGCGGGCGGGTTTTGGTGGATTCAGCGCGGACAACGAATTTTATATTTGAGAGATTGAAAAATAAACGCACAAAACTACGGAAGTTTTTGCTTCTGATGTTGCTGTCGTTCCTGTTACTCACAGGAGCCGCAATTGTTTTGTCGCGCAATCACATCGTTCAGAATTATTTCGCCCAACAACTCGCCCAGCAACTATCGAAAGAGTTAAATACCAAGGTTGAAATTGGATATGTTGAAGTCGATTTTTTGCGGAATATCCATGTTGAGCGCCTAAGAATCTACGATCAGAGCAAAGATACACTCATTGAAGCACGTCAAATTGAGGCCCGGTTAACCAAGGTAGATTGGAAGTCGCATAGCATCGAACTTTCGTCGGTTGTGATTTATAAGCCCCGCATGAAGAATGGGTATCACACGGAAGAAGGGCCCTTGAATATTGATTTTTTCTCTGATTATTTGAATCCGCCATCCGATCCAAACGACCATAGTGAGGGGTGGGATTTTGGTATCAACGACGTAAAGATTGAGGATGGGTACTATCAGTTTTTCAACATTCGTCAGCGTTCTAGTGACCCGTATTTTGATCCAGATAATATGATTCTGTCCAATATCGAGGCGGAAATGGACTCACTCACGTTTGGGCATCCATGGTTTACGGTGAATATAAAGTCGATGACGTTTAAAGAGCGAAGCGGTCTGAATATCGTAAAAGGAGCTGCGCGGGTTGTGATTGATAAAAAGCAGATTTTGGCCAGCAATTTATTGTTGGAAACGCCATGCAGTATTCTGGGAGATCGTTTTGAAATGCGTTATAATTCGATGCGTGATTTCAGGGATATTTTCCACAAGGTTACTTTTGATATTCGTTTACGGAAGTCAAAATTATGCTTGGAGGAGTTATTGGCGTTCCACCCCTGGTTCAAGGATCGGAATTTGCCGATGTTCGTCAATGCGCATGCGGAAGGGCCATTGGCTGCCTTGGTGCTGAAGAAATTCAGTTTTGAATCGTTAACGGATCAAACCTTGTTGAAGGGTAGTGGCATTTTGACGAGTTTGCAGGATTTAGACAATTTCGAATATCGCCTGGAATTGGATGATTCGCGGTTGGCTGTGGCTGATTTACGAGATGTGGTTTATGAGCTCGACTCGATTGATTTTGTCGAAAAATTCGAAGCCCTCGACATCGGCGCTACAATTACTGGAGGTCTAACTTCCTTTGGTTTTGATGGCGATTTGGATGCTGGGCCTGGGCATTTCTTAGGTCATTTGGCATTGGATTTTCCTGAGAGTATCGATGCGATGTCTTACGATGTTGAAGGCAAATTGGGTCAGTGGGAATTAGGCATGTTTGCGGGCAATGGATTGGATGCGTTTGTGAATGATGCAAATATTCTGATTACCGGCGAAGGGCTCACAGCGGATTTGTTAAACACGGAAGCGGATATTCATTTGATCGATTATACGGTGCTGGGTAGGCATCTCACCGATGTTCAATTAACGGGCGAGTTTGATAAGAGTCAGTTCCACTTAAATGTTGAATCGGATGATGCGCGCTTCGCCTTTGTGGCCGATGCAACCGTTTTTGACTGGGATAAGAACTTGTCGATGGATGCCGATTTGTCGGCCAGCAACTTTGAATTTGAGAATGTAGGATTGGATAAGGTGCCATTGATTTTATCGGGGTCGGCTTCCTTGATTTATGGCGGCGGCGATGAACAGAATACCAATGCAACTATTGAGGTTAGGCAACTTGTGGCCGATCATGGTTCTGTCCGATATTTTTGCAATAGTCAGCAATTGGCTCAATCGGCTTCGGAAGGGATACAATTTTCTGGCGACTGGCTAAATGGAAATATCTCTTCTGGATTTGACCCAACAGATGCGATGAATATTGGGGAGCATTTTTTATATACATTGCTGCCCAATCGTTTCGTTGCGCCAACTTCATTTGTTCCTAGGGATTTTAGTTTTGATTTACAGTTGATTCAAACCGATTGGCTATCTTCATTCGTTGACAGGACACTGCAATCTGGACCCATAAATTTGGTTGGCCATTTTGGTTCCCAGCACCGAGATGTGGATGTGGTTTTGGGCCCCATGGATTTGTCGTGGCAGGGCGCCGAATGGCATCGGTTAAAATTGGCAGTAAATTCAAATACTGATGGAGCGGCAACGCTTCTGCTGAACGCTAAAGATTTGAATTATGGCGAAACGAATTATGATCGATTTGCTTTGGAGGGGAAATTGACGGATGGAATTTTGGATGTGGGATTTGATCTTCACGATAAGCAAGATCGTTACAATGTGAATTTGGGGTCGCAGTCCAACGTGAAGTTGGATTCTTTGCCAACCAATATCAATGCAGCCAACTTTTATATCAACAAAGAACCTTGGCAGCTGGATGAGGAAAGTCATTTGAGTTTGGGTCGAGGAAATAGAGTGAAGGTTAAAAATTTCATGGTGAATAATTCTCGACATTTCGTGGAATTGCACGGGGTACTTTCGGAGATGTTGCGTGATACTTTTACGGTGGAAGTGGGGAATATCACCCCAGAGTTGCTTTCGCCATTTTTCCCCCATGGCACATTTGATAGTATGCAGTTTCATTTGGGCGGTAGGGTGAGGATTGCTGCGGCTCTCGGACAGGCAAAAATTGTTGGAGAGAGTTATTTGAACGATTTAGTTTATTTGGGTTATCGATACGGAAGTTTTGATTTGAAAGTGGCCCAGCGGACATCGGATAAGGTGCTTGATTTAGACCTTGTCGCACGTCGAGGCGTTTTGAAAAATACATCGTTTAGGGGTAGGCTGAAATTTGGGGGCGACGATCCTGGCTTAAACGCGGATTTGTTTATTCCCGAAGGGACAACTATTGGGGTTTTGACGCCATTTTTATCGGGCATTGCAACTACGGAATCCGGGACGATTGGTGGGAATGTGCGAATTGAAGGGCCAATGAAGGATTTGATTATGCAAGGCGATTTGAAGGCCAGAGATGTGATGATGAAAGTTGATTATTTGGGAACTAAATATCGATTTGACGAGGCGGATTTTTTGGTAAAATCGAATGGTATATTCACTCGTTATCCGATTCAAATATATGGCAAGTTAAAAAAGGGGAAGGCGAAGGCGACCTTTGCATTCACTCATAATCATTTCAGGGATTTGGCGTTGGATTTGAATGTATACGATGCCCAAAAAATTAGAATTATTGAGACTACGGAAGCCGATAATGATTTGTTTTATGGCACCGCTTGGGGCAATGGAAGTTGCAGGGTTTGGGGGCCATTGGACAAGATCAATATCAAGATGGATATGACGCCCTCCGAAAATAGTAAATTGAGTATTCTCTACCCCACACTCGGTGCAAATACGGTGGCTGGGAATATTGTTTTTAGGGATCATTTTGGCAAGGTGGTAGGGAATTCTAAGTCCAAAAAATCCTCGTCTGGTATGGGTAATATAGATTTGATGATTCGAGCTACCCCGGACTTGGAAACGGAATTTTTGATTGATAAGCGGTTGGGGGATATGATCAAAGGACGCGGAACAGGGGATATCAGGATTTTGTATGATGAAAACGAGCGTTTCTTTTTAAATGGTCAGTATACCATAAAATCTGGGTTGTATGTTTTTTCGTTGCCGGGAATCAACTTGTTGACAAAGAAAATTACGCTAACGGAAGGGGGTAAAATCACCTGGGTTGGAGATCCTTACGATGCAAATCTTGCGCTATCGGGCAAAATCGAA
>CANHXF010000106.1 GCA_947464515.1 Flavobacteriales bacterium | reverse complement strand
TTTTCGATGAGGGTTTGTATCATTTCAATCTGTTCGATGATATGACCCGTTGCGCGTGGCTCAATGCTCGGCGTCATAACATTCATGCGATCCATTACCGAATTGTAGGCATCGGTATACGCTTGGGCGACTTCCATCGGCTCCAATTGCTCCACCTTCGCCTGTTTGGCAAGTTTGTCTTCGCCCTCATCCGCATCGCCAACCAAATGACCCACATCGGTGATATTCCTGACAAAACGAACTTTGTAGCCTTGCAAAATAAGATATCTGCGCAGCACATCGAACACAATCGGACCCCTAACATGACCCAAATGCGGCGGCCCATAAACCGTAGGTCCACAAACATATATTCCCACATGTTTCGGTGAAATCGATTCAAATGTTTCGAGCTTTCTACTTAGGGTGTTATATATCTGCATTGTATTCAATGTTAATGTTATTATACTTCTAATATGGCAATTTCTCTCCTATTAACGAGCGGAATACATGGATGAATAATAATCAGCATACGCTCCCGATGTAACGCGATCCAGCCATTCATTATTCTCCAAATACCAATCTATTGTCTTATCAAACCCTTGGTCAAAAGCCACACTCGGCGACCAACCCAATTCATTTTCCAACTTACTCGCATCAATCGCATAACGGAAATCGTGGCCCTTGCGATCAGTTACATAGGTAATCAACTTGGCCGATTCACCCGCTTCACGTCCCAATTTACGGTCCATGATTTCACACAATTTGTGAACCAAGTCGATGTTCTTCCATTCGTTATTCCCTCCGATATTATACGTCTCCCCATTTTTACCATTGAAGTAAATGGTCTCAATGGCACGCGCATGATCCTCAACCCACAACCAATCGCGAATGTTTTCGCCCTTACCATAAACAGGCAAAGGTTTATTGTTAGTAATGTTATGAATCATCAAAGGAATCAGCTTTTCCGGAAATTGATGACTGCCATAATTATTAGAACAATTACTAATTACCATTGGCATTTTAAATGTCTCATGGTAGGCCCTAACAAAATGGTCTGAGCTCGCTTTTGATGCGCTGTAAGGGGAGTTTGGATCGTAAGGCGTTTCCTCAGTGAATTTGCCGTCATCTCCTAAAGTTCCATATACTTCGTCGGTGCTCACATGATAGAATCTACCCGTTTCAGTATCGCCATGCGCCTTGTAAGCATTTAACAAAACAACCGTACCCACCACATTTGTCATGACAAAATCAATGGGGTTTGTGATACTGCGATCCACGTGACTCTCCGCCGCCAAATGGATTACGCCATGAATGCTGCGCGAAGTAAATAAAGCCTCAACCGCCTCTTTATCAGTAATATCCATGCGAACAAACTCATAGTTCGATGCATTTTCGATATCCTTCAAATTCTCCAAATTCCCAGCATAGGTTAGTACGTCCAGGTTGATGATATGCAAATCAGGATGATTTTGGACGAACCGTCTAACGACATGGCTACCAATAAAACCTGCTCCGCCGGTGATGATAATATTCTTTTTGCTCATAAAGATTCAAAATTACTATGTTCGATGCGCTGTTTGACAGAAAAATTTGTGTTACTCCGCATTAACTGATTTAATAACAACCCTAAGAGGGGCATACGCTGGCACACCAATTCTTCCGCGATTTCCATAACCATTGGACGACGTCACCAAAAACTCGCCTTCTTCGCCTTCACCTAAATAGAATGGCAAAATATTTAAGCACCTCACATCGTAAATGGCCAATGCAGTTTCGAAAGGATCCGTGTCTAACTTTTCCGCGCGATACAACCTACCTTCCATGGATGAATTCACAAGCAGAGTTCCATCGATATTATATACCTCACAATGAAAAGTAGCCGCTTTCGCGCCTTTCAAATAGGGTGCATTTTCTAATCTGCGATGCTCTGTATCGTAACTCCCATCTTTCTGTTTGATGCGATATTTAATCATTTTGGTAGAATCCAATAACCAACCGCCCTCGGCAAGGCCTTTCACCGCATTTTTTGATGCATAATCGTCGATCATTTTGTTCTCCGCCATAATTCGATTTAAGAATTTTTCATTTCGGTAGGCATCATAATCCTCGGCCGACAAAACGCGATCCACTTGAATAATAAAACGGGCTTCTTGACCAGATTCAAGCAAACCAATCAAAGGCGATCCCCCGATTTTCAGTTTCAAACTGTCGGTACTGATTTTGACTTCCATTTTTGTCCCAGAACCCATCATCATCAAAGCTTCCAAAAGTTCATTCTTGGCCACCAAAGGAAAGGGCAATTCTTCCAAGGTATCCGATAAAAAGCTGTTTTCTAATGTATCTCCCTTGGGTCCAATCAACATGTGATTTAACAACATAAAGTGATGCGGGCCATAGGGCTTTTTCAGCGCATCGCCTTCTAAAAACTTATAAACCAAACCTTTATCGCTGGTCTTAAAGCCCCCATTACAACCCACCGCCATAAGCAATGGCAGAAAAATCAACCCAATCCAAAACTGTTTTTTCATTTCGATATTTTTCAATGATGCGTTAAATCGCCTGTAATTCTTTTTTATACAACTGAATGGAAGCCTTGAACTTAGCAACCGTTTCCTCCAACGTCTCCGTACTTTGTCCGCCCGCAGCATTCCGATGTCCGCCCCCCTCAAAATATTTCCCCGCAAACTCATTGGCCGGGAAAGTACCCTTGCTACGGAAACTCATTTTAACCCTTTCCGTTCTATCGATGATCAAAACACTCAATACAATATCTTTCAGCCCCAACGCAAAATTCACCAAGCCCTCTGTATCGCCCGTTTGAACATGAAACTGACGCAGTTCATCTCTATCCAAATAAATCAAAGCCGTTCTGCATTCGGGAATGATTTCTAGCTTCTTATACAGACAGTATCCCCATAATTTGGTACGATCCAATGTAAATACATCATAAATATTGGCGTGTATTTCCAAATGATCGGCGCCACATTCCATTAAGTCAGCAGCCAATCTCAACGTAAATGGCTTGGTATTGTTGTGCTGAAAATTGCCCGTATCCGTCATCAAACCAGTATACAAACACGTGGCGATTTCTTGGTTAACAAACCCATTCCCAAAACCCTCTTTAATCCATAGGTAAATCAGCTCACAAGTACTGGAGGCTTCGTGATTCCAATAAGTAAATTCTGAAAAACTTTCAGGTTCCAAGTGATGATCTATCATTACTTTAGATGCCTTAGATTCACGTACTAGATCACCCAATTGGTTAATCCTCGACAAACGATTGAAATCCAAGCAAAAAACCAATTCCGCAGCAGCAACTTTTTCTGCCACCAACATAGGATTCACCTCAAAATCAATCACCTCCGCGTTACCCGGCAACCAAAATAAATTCTCTGCATAATCCGTGGGCGTACAAACCACAACATCATCAATAAATTCTCTTAAAAACGCACAGAGACCCAGGGTAGAACCCATCGCATCGCCATCGGGTTTATGGTGTGTAGTAATGACAACAGAATGGTATTTTCTGTCCTTGATATTTTGAACTAAGTCGGAAGTATTGTTGATTAACATGGAATAGTACAAAAATACGCCAAACAGAAGGTATTTTTGCCAATCGATGGGTTCTGAACACTACCAATTAATTACTCTGCCAAATGGCTTGCGCGTGGTGCACCAACGCGTGAAGGGGACTCAGTTGGTTCATGCCGGTTTCACCATTCAGGCGGGTAGCAAAAACGATGGTCAGAATCCCGGCCTCGCCCATTGCCTAGAACATATGCTCTTTAAGGGCACAACACACCGAAAGACCATCCACGTCTTAAATCACCTAGAAGTGGTAGGAGGTGAGTTAAACGCATACACAACCAAGGAGTTAACAACAATTTACGGGACAACACAATCCAAACATTTATCCCGACTTACCGATATTTTGTGCGATGTCGTTTTCCGATCCACCTTTCCAGAAGCGGAATTGGAAAAAGAAAAAAAGGTCATCGTAGATGAAATCAATATGTACCTCGATACACCCGAGGAGAACATCTTCGACGAATTTCAAGAGCGCATTTTTGATGGACACCCCTTGGCCCACAACATTTTAGGGACAGAGGAATCGGTAAATAAAATCACCCAATCCGATCTTAAGCACTTCGTAAACACCCATTATCGCTTCGAAAACATGGTTTTTGCCGTGGTTGGAAACGTATCCATTGAAAGGGTACTCTTAGCCTTACAAAGATTCCTGCCCCAAGCGCAAGAACTGAATTCACCAGGAATTATTCTTGCCAACAGTACGTTTGAACCACTCAAAACTTTTCATGAGGTCAAAAAGACCGACTTCAATCAAGCGTATGCGATTTTAGGTAGTTTGGCCTACGAAATCGACCATCCAAATCGCTGGAAATTGTTATTGGTAAACAACTTTTTTGGTGGTCCGGTACTAAACAGCCGATTAAACCTCGCCATCCGTGAAAAATATGGCTACACCTATAATGTAGAAAGCGGATACAGCGCCTTTGCCGAAACCGGTTTATTCCATTGCTTCGTAGGAAGCGAACCCAAATACATTGAGCGTTCCGTTGAGTTGATTTTTAAGGAGTTGAAAAAACTACGTACACAATCGCTTGGCACCCTACAACTGTCTCGAGCCAAAAATCAATATGCCGGTCAGCTCATCCTTTCCAACGAAAATCGCAGTGGCTTGATGATGCACCTAGGCCAAAGCGTACTCAGAAAAGGCAAAGCAAACTCCATCGAACACGCCATCGAATCAATCAGAAAAGTCACCGTTACCGATGTGTTAGAAGTCGCCAACGAACTGATGGCTGAAGAAAATTTTAGTCGTTTGTATTACGTTCCTCAGGACTAGTTTTATTCATTTCACCCCCCCACATTTGTAACCCTTTGAGGGCAAGGGGGATATAAATCAAGTATAGAATGGCTGTAATGTAATTGTGATTTAGCCAATACACAGGAACATAAATTAGATCAACGAGGATCCATAATATCCAGTTTTGAATCCACTTTTTTGCCTGCATGTACAAAGCCGACAAACTTAAAAATAGGAGCATTGCATCCAAATATACGAATCTCGGGGGGGCAATATTCGACAGAGGAGAGTGACCAAAAACGCTACTAATTCCTATGAACATGTCACCCGAAACAAGGGAGGAAATAAGATTTGCAAACAATCCTGAACGCACGATGTAAACCCAGACGGGATAAATACACAACGCGATTAGCATCACACGTAAAATAGATTTTCTAGGACCCACACTCGGTTTCAACGCATCGCCAATGATAGAATTTTTTCGCCATTGTATCCATCCGTAACATTGAAAACCCACAAATAACACATTCAGAATTGCATCAGAATAAAGGCCGCTAAATAGAAAAACCCAAGCGTAAATTAGCGAACCTAGGATCGCAACAGGCCAATTCCATATGCTATTCTTGGCAGCTAACACCACGCACCAAAACGACAAAATTGCGGCAATCCATTCGGCCGGATGCATTTGTTGAATTCCACGCCACAACATATTTCCAAATCCCCCCTGGGCGGAAATCTCCAAAACGGTTGGAATTTGAAATACAGACAACATGGGGTAAATCAACATCCGGTGTGATTTATTAATTTGATCGATTCAAAAGTACGATAGTAAAATCCGATTCAATAATGCGGTTGAAAAGCAATCGCGATTCAACTAACTTTGTTTTCATAAACAACTAAAAATAAGCCCATGTTCGAATTACCTGCTTTGCCCTACGCTCACAATGCTTTGGAGCCACACATCGACGAAAAAACCATGGAAATCCACCACGGTAAACACCATCAAGCCTATGTAAACAACCTTAACAACGCCGTAAAAGGCAATGCTGCTGAAGGTGTTTCTTTGGTTGATTTGGTTCACAATATCTCTAAATATAGCCCTGCCATTCGCAACAACGGCGGCGGACATTGGAATCACAGTTTCTTCTGGGGAATTATGGGACCCAATGGCGGAGGTCAGCCTACAGGTGCTTTAATGGACGCCATCGTAGCTAGCTTTGGTTCTTTTGATGCGATGAAAGAGCAATTCAATAGCGCCGGAACAACGCGTTTTGGTAGCGGTTGGGCTTGGTTAATTGTACACGATCACAAATTGGCCATCACCTCTACACCAAACCAAGACAATCCATTGATGGATATTGCCGAAGTAAAAGGTACACCAATTTTAGGATTAGATGTATGGGAGCATGCTTACTATTTGCATTATCAAAACCGCAGACCCGATTATATCGGCGCATTTTGGAATGTGATCAATTGGTCGGCTGTTAATGCCCACTTTGAAGCCGCTACGAAGTAATTTCAATAACCAAT
>CANHXF010000105.1 GCA_947464515.1 Flavobacteriales bacterium | reverse complement strand
CCAAGCGATATCGTCCAGCTCACCCCCAAAATTCAGGTAGAAGTCGATGCGTTCCCTGCGGAATTCCTGCACCACGTGTTCTCTAAAGTTGACCATCGCAATCCAGCCTTCTTCTACATCTTGGAACCATTCTTCGTAGTAGGCATCGTCTGAGGCGTGGAAATTCATCACATTTTCGCCAATCATCACAAATTTCTGGATGCCGTCTTGCATTAAGATTTCCATAACTTCTCGCTTGAGGTGCATCACATCGTTATAGAGGGCATCGTTCCATTCTCCAATCATTTCGATGATGGCAAAACCTTCTTGATAATCGGCGAATAGGATTTTGATGTAGAGGGTATTCGACCCAAACTGATCCCATTGCGGGTGGATGTAGTAGTTATAAACGGCTTTGTCGAAGTAGAATTCGTTGTATTCCCTTTCAAAGAAAGGCGATCTTGGATCTTGGGCTGCGGAATACAGGTTAATCCATGCAAAATGGGGCTCTAAATCGTGCACAGTGCAAAGATAGGGTGGGTGAAGTGGCGAGTGGTATGGGGTTTGGTGAAATTGGGCAATTTTTTTTCTATTACCTTCGCATGACATGCAACGGGCATTTTTGAAAAATCTATTGTGGCTTCAGCTATTGAATTGGCTGGTAAAACCGCTATGGATTCTTTGGATTGAGCGCGAGATTCAGCTCCGCATGGGCGATAGTTGGTATGGCGTTTACACGTTGCATTTCAATTTGGTGCTGTTGTTTGCGGTCCTTTTGGATGCCGGTTTGAACACGTATGCGGCCCGCGAAATTGCGGCCAATGGGAAATTGGGTCATCCCCGGCGGATGCTCTTTTTGCGTTTGGGACTCGGACTGGTCTACGTTTGCCTCGTTTTGATGGTTGCGCAAATGCAGTCGGGCATTCAAATGCAATTTTTAATTTATGCTTTGATTAACCAAGTGCTTGCATCGGTGGTTTTGATGTTGAGGGCGGTATTGCAGGGAAAACAGAGATTTATATCGGACAGTTGGCTGAGCGTGGTGGATCGATTGGTGGCGCTGGCTGTTTGTACTTGGATGCTGCGGACATTTACGGTGGAGATGTTTGGCAGTGAGGGTGGGGTTCTGAGTTTTCAGATCGCTCAGTTTTTTGGCTATGCCACGGCCTTGGTTTTAGGTTTGATTTTGGTTTTTTGGCGAGGCAAGACCACCAGTGAATCTAAATATGAATCTGTAAGTATAGCCTCTGATTCTGAGGATGCTTTAAAGAAGGGATTGGATGCGACCAAAAAGCAAGTCGGTGCTACTGCGCCAAAAAATCCGACCTCAAAATCACTCGGTGATTGGAGCAAGGAAGTCGTTTGGTTTGGCATAATGGCATTGGCGATGAGCATATTTACACGCATCGACGTACAAATGATTCAGTGGTTGTCGGCCCCTAATTTGGAAGGCGTCGCTGATATCCTCGATGCAGAAGCGATCAAATCTCAATTGGCGGCGGGGTATGCGGAAATCGGATTGTATACCAGGGGGTATCGATTGTTGGATGCGGGTTTGATTTTTAGTGCGTTGTTAAGCACACAGTTATTGCCATTATTTAGTAAGCGATTGGCAACGGGCGACGATAACAGTGAGGTGATTTGGATGAGTTTCAGATTGGTATTGTGGGTGTCGTTGGGCGCAGCGATGGGCGCTTGGTTTTATGGCGAACCCTTGATCAATTGGCTCTATCATGGACAAATGCAATCAGGGGGAACTTTAATCGTGAATGGGGTTGATGTACCTCAGGCGATGGTTTATTCGGGTGAGATTTTGAATGCCGCGATGATTTTCAAGGTGTTGATGTTGGCTTTTGTCCCTATGAGTCTCGTCCACGTTTTTGGCACGTTTGTAACCGCCTCCGGACAAATGAAATGGTTGGCGTCGCTTGCATTTATTTGTGTAGGCATAAATGTCGCTTTTAACTACATCGAAATTCCCAAAGTGGGTGCATTGGGTGCGGCAACGGGTTGTTTGATAACCCAATGGGTTTTTGCGGGCGCATGTTTGATAAAAACCCAAAAACTAGGCGGATACGAATGGCGATGGAGGAACTTTGAAATCGTATTTTACCAAATTGTGTTTGGTATGATATGCTTTGGGATGGTGAAATATGGCTTGGGAATGACCGGCATCAGTGGACTTGTTTTATCGGCTGTGATTTATGCCATCAGCGTAGGCTGGCTATTTTTCTTCCACGAAATTCGCCGTTGGGCAGCCAAGTTTAGGCGTACAAAGGGTAGTCCTTCATAAAGGCTTTTACCTCGCCTTTGATTTCATTAAGCATTTCCTCATTTTCATGATTCGTTAAAGCTTTATCAATCCAGTTAGCCAAGGTTTCCATGTCCGATTCTTTTAAGCCGCGGGTAGTAATGGCCGAGGTTCCCAAACGAATCCCGGAGGTAACAAACGGGCTTCGGGTTTCGAAAGGCACGGTATTTTTGTTAATGGTAATCTCGCATTTTTCCAAGGTTTTTTCCGCCAATTTCCCTGTCAGCGCGTCGCTCTTAGATCGTAAATCGATAAGCATCATGTGATTGTCGGTCCCACCAGAAATAATCGAATAACCTCTATGTACCATCGCTGCAGCGAGTGCTTTGGCATTGGAAATCACTTGGTCGCAATAGGCATCAAATGTATCGGTGAGTGCTTCGCCGAATGCGATAGCTTTGGCGGCGATCACGTGTTCTAGGGGTCCGCCTTGGGTTCCTGGAAAAACGGCGCTATCGAGGATGGCGCTCATCATTTTGATTTCGCCTTTGGGATTTGTCTCGCCCATGGGATTGGGGAAATCTTGACCCATCATAATAACCCCACCTCTTGGACCGCGCAGGGTTTTATGGGTGGTTGTGGTAATAATATGGCAATGCGGTACTGGGTTATTGAGTTTTCCTTTGGCGATGAGGCCGGCGGGGTGAGAGATGTCGGCGAGTAATAGTGCACCCACTTCATCGGCGATGGCACGAAGGCGTGCATAGTCCCAGTCGCGGCTATAACTGCTCGCACCGCAAATCATGAGTTTGGGTTGACAGGATTTCGCAATTTCTTCTACCGTATCGTAATTGATCAATCCGGTTTCTTTTTCAACGCCATAAAAGTTGGGTGAATACAATTTTCCCGAAAAATTCACTGGGCTTCCGTGGGTTAGATGTCCGCCATGACTTAAATCAAACCCTAAAATCGCATCGCCGGGTTTCAATACGCCTAACATAACGGCGGCGTTGGCTTGTGCTCCTGAGTGCGGTTGAACATTGGCCCAGGCGCAGCCGAATAGTTGTTTTAAACGGTCAATGGCTAGCTGTTCGACTTGATCTACAACGTGGCAACCCCCATAATAACGCTTGCCTGGAAGTCCTTCTGCGTATTTATTTGTAAGGACAGATCCCATGGCCTTCATCACCGACTCGCTTACAAAGTTTTCACTGGCAATCAGTTCGATGCCATCGATCTGACGTTGGCGTTCGAGAGCAATTAAATCAAAGACTAAGGAATCGTTTTGCATTGTTTTGCAAAGGTACAATCAAACAAATTGAGGCCGTAAATTTTTGGGAAAATTGCCATATTAAATCTTCGTTTTGCTTTTTTTACAATGAGTTATCTGTCTTTCCGAGTAAATTGCTGAAATTCGCCTAATAATCTCATGAATTTGAACAAGCATTTTTTCAAGCAAGCAGGGATATTCTTGCTTTTCATTATCAGTTTTTGGTGTATCACTGTGATGTATTTGAAGCCACCGTCCGACGGTATGGTATTAAAACAGGGAGATATGCAGCAGGTTCGGTTGATGCGATATGCGGCAGAGCAGGTGAAAGAGAGCACGGGTCAGTTGCCCCAATGGAATGACCGATTGTTTTCGGGTATGCCTGGTAGTTTGATTACGGGTGTTGAGCAAAGCAGTTTGCTATTGAAATATAAGGTTACGGAGTTGTTTGGGTTGGTGAAATCGCCGTTCAACTTCTTGTTTGTTTCGATGTTAAGTATGTTTGTGTTGCTACTTTCTGTGAAGGTAGATCGATGGTTGGCTGCTGCGGGTGCTGTGGGTTATGCCTTTATGACGTTCAGTATTTCGAGTTACGAAGCAGGTCATATCACCAAGGTTTTGGCAATGGGTGTGATGCCTGGTGTGATTGGTGGACTTGCATTATTAAGTCAGCGTAAATATTTATTGGGTGCGGCGGTAACTGCCCTATTCTTCGGAATGGTAGTGAATTATTTCCACTATCAAATTGCCTACTACGCGGGAATTATGGTAGCCGTTTACTTCTTGGTTGAATGGGTATTCGCTATAAAAAATAAGGAGTTCAAACATGTATTGATGTCATCAGGAATTGCCGCCGTAGCCATGGGATTGGCGGTTTTAACCTGCATCGGAAAGCTGTCGGATACCAATGATTATGCAAAGGCAACCATGCGCGGAGGATCTGCGGTGGAGGCTGATAATGGCAGCAAAGGCAAGCAGGTGGGTAAGAAGGGCTTGGACATGGAATATGCATTCTCTTGGAGTTACGGTGTGGATGAATCGTTTACGTTGATGGTCCCTGGTTTTAAGGGCGGAAGTTCAAATGAAATGGTGAGCGATGCAGATTTTGGTGATACTCGTTTGCCGTTGTATTTTGGCGATTTGCAGTTTACGAGTGGCCCGGTTTATCTGGGTGCTACGATGATGTTCTTATTTGTATTTGGTTTGATTTTGGCCTTCGTTTGGCGTAAGGATAAGCCTCAAAGTGAGGGAGCTGTATTGAATTATCGTTGGGCCATTTTTGGATTGGTCACGTTTATTGTCGCCCTGTTACTTGGAATGGGTCGCTATTTCCCATTGAATGAATTCTTATTTAACAACCTTCCTTACTATAATAAGTTCAGAACGCCGATGATGGCATTGGTGATTGCGCAAGTTGTAGTGCCAATGATTGGCTTGTTGGGCTTGCATCGTTTTATCACATTGATGGCGGAAGACGGATTGAGTGCGGCTGGCAAGCAGCGTGTGATGAAATTAACTGCCATTGTATCGATTGTGTTGGTGGCGTTGATGGTTGTGATTACGATGGGTACGGATTTCAGTGCTGCTGAGACCGACAAGCGAATTGCGGAACAGGGTGGAATGGAAACGGTGACCAAAATTAAGTCGTTGCGTAGCACGATGGTTTGGAACGACATATTCCGAAGCATTATGTTTATGGGTGCTTTGTTGTTCTTGATTTATATGATATTGAAGAAGCAGATAAGTGCTTTGGTTACTGGATTGTTGGTGATTGGAATGGTATCGTTTGATATGATGGGTGTTTCGAAGCGTTATTTAACCGACGACAATTGGGAAGACAAGGAAACGGAGGAGGCGATTATGCCATCGGCGGTTGACAACCAGATCATTGCGAATAACAAGGACGGAAAGCGTGTAATTGACTACAGGGGTGGTATCAACCATAGTTTCAACGACAATACGGCGGGTGCATTCCATAAGAATGTGGGTGGTTACCATCCGGCTAAAATGAGCAGATACCAAGATGTGATGTCGTATTGCATTAGTGCTGCTGGACCCACTGGAACTGGCGATATCATGAATAATCATGCGTTGGACATGTTGAATTGCGGTTATATCATTGGTTTGTCGCAGGATCAGAAATCTGAGATTGTGGTTCCTCGAAATACGGCATTGGGACATGCTTGGTTTGTGGATTCGGTGAAGGAAGCGGCCACAGCGAAAGATGCATTGAGCGATATCAATTTTATGGATTTGAAAAAGAATGCGGTGATAGAAAAAGCCGATTATTCGGGTAAGGTTGACGGTGGTTCAAAAGGATTGACATTGCAGTCAAGGTCGTTTAGCCTTGATTCTGCTGCCGGTATTTCTCAAACATATTATAGCAACGACAGTATTGCATACAAGAGTAATAATTCTAATGCGGGCTTGGCGGTATTTAGTGAGATTTACTACAACGAGAAAAACGGAGCATGGAAGGCATTTGTGGATGGAAAAGAGGCTCAGGCTTTGCGTGTGAATTATATTTTAAGAGGCTTGGAAGTACCGGCAGGAAGTCATGAGATTGTGTGGGTTTATGAGCCTTCAGATCGCAGCACGATGTTAAATATTGAGGTGGCATCATCTGCTTTGATTTTGTTGTTGGTTGCTGGAAGTTTGCTTCAATTAGGCATGAAGAAGGAAGAGGAAGCGGCATAAACCGTGGGCGAATGACAAACCCAGTGTCGAATCCTCTGTTATTTTCGATTGTCACCATTCATTACAATGATTTGGATGGACTGCGCCGAACGGCGGATTCCATTATGGGTCAGACCGAGCGCAAGGCTTTTGAATGGATTGTAATTGATGGGGGCAGTACGGATGGCAGTGTAGCTTATTTAGAATCGCTGGGTGATCAGATAGATGTCGTGGTATCTGAGAAAGATGGAGGCATTTACGATGCGATGAACAAGGGTTTGGAGCGGTGTAAGGGTGTT
>CANHXF010000104.1 GCA_947464515.1 Flavobacteriales bacterium | reverse complement strand
TGGAAGGATTTAGATGGATAAATTTCATGCATCAAAATCATTTCGGGGCATTGTTGGCAGATGATATGGGATTGGGAAAGACCATTCAAACGCTAGCGCATTTGCAAGTTTTGGCTTCGTCATACAGGGTAGAAAGAAGAGCAAAGTCACAATTGGGATTAACCAGCAACGGAGAAACGCTGGAAGTATCGGCACCGGAAACCCCTGCCATTGCTTCAGACGGAAGACCTTTGGCACCGGTAACTACCAAGATGGGACCCATTCTTATCATCACGCCTAAATCGTTGCTTTACAACTGGATGTCTGAATCGGCTAAGTTCTGCCCGGATTTGAAAACGGCATTGTACTCAGGATTGGCTAGGAATAAAGTATTGGGTAGTTTTGATGATCTTGATGTCGTTGTCATGTCGTATGGTACCATGCGAAACGACGTTGAATTATTGAGAGAGTACAAGTTCAATTGTGTTGTTTTGGATGAAAGTCAGGCGATCAAAAACCCATCGTCCCAAACATCTAGGGCGTTATTGAAGATTCAGTCGCGCAATAAAATCGCATTGACAGGTACGCCGATTGAAAATACACTTCTCGACATATGGAGTCAGATGAATTTCTTGAATCCAGGTTTGTTGGGCAGTTATAGTTACTTCGAAAAGCAGTTTATCAGACCGATAGAAAAGGGCGCTAATCCCCATAAAACTGAGGAGTTGCGTAAGTTGATTGACCCTTTTGTTCTTCGCCGTACCAAGAAGCAAGTCATGCAGGAATTACCACCCAAAATCGAAAAGGTGCATTTCTGTGAGATGAGTCCGGAGCAAGCGGAATTGTATGAATCAGTAAAAAATCAATATCGCAATGAGATTTTGAACCACGTAACTGAATTGGGCATTTCTAAATCAAGATTGAAGATATTTAACGGTTTGATGCACCTACGTCAGATCGCCTTAAATCCAACCTTGAAAGACGTGAATTATGAGGGTAGCAGTGGCAAGGACGATGAAATCATGCGCATGTTGCTTCGTGCTGTCGCAAACGGACATAAAGTATTGTTCTTTTCTCAGTTTGTTGGCTATTTAAAGGTGTTTGAAGAGATCTTTGAGCAGCAAGGAGTGGAATATTGCTATTTGGATGGATCAATGGATGAGAAGGAAAGGCAGGTGCAAATTGATTTATTTCAAAACAACGATGAAAAAAGAGTTTTCCTTTTGAGTTTGAGGGCTGGAAACAGTGGGTTGAACCTTACTGCGGCGGATTACGTTTTCTTAGCAGATCCATGGTGGAACCCATTTACCATGAAGCAGGCTGAAGACAGGGCGCATCGCATCGGACAAGACAAACCTGTGTTTAGTTATAAATTTATCACGAAGGACACCATCGAGGAGAAGATTTTGGCATTACAAGCCAAGAAAGCCGCGTTGGCAGAAAGTGTTATACCCGATGAGGATTCAATATTGGCGAGTCTCGATATTGAAGAATTGGAAGATTTGCTGAACTAATACTTTTTCTGATGGAGGAGGGCTTCTTATTTAAGGCGTTTTCTGAACAAGCATCGGCCGATTGGACATTGGCGTTATCAAATCAGTTATCGCCATTGGATTTTTCCAACATAGAAGAGCAATTGATGCGTAATGAGCGCGATGGCATTCCTTGTTATCCCGCGGTGAATGATATATTTCGTGCCTTTAAGCTCACACCATTAAATGAGGTAAAATGCGTGATTCTTGGACAAGATCCATATCATCAACCAAATCAAGCCATGGGTTTGTCGTTCTCGGTTCCTACAGGCATAAAAATTCCACCATCGCTTCGTAATATTCTAAAGGAATTGGAATCGGATATACTAATTAAGGCGCCTAAACATGGCGATTTAACGAATTGGTCGAGGGAAGGCGTTTTGTTGTTGAATACGATTATGACCGTTTCGGAGAATTCGCCGCTATCGCATCAAAAGCTAGGATGGGAGCGGTTTGTTGAGAAAATACTGACCGTTTTGTCTAGTCAAAATCCCTTCGTCGTATTTGTATTATGGGGGAAATCGGCACAAGTATTCTCTCGTTGTGTTGATGAAAGCAAGCACTTGCTAATTGTTGGCGTCCATCCCAGTCCACTGTCGGCCCATCGCGGTTTTTTGGGCTCAAAGCCATTTTCTAAGATTAATAAAGCTCTTTTGGTTCATGGGGAATCGACGATTGATTGGCGTTTAGAACCTTGAGCGATTGATAAATCAAACAGTAAATTTTGCTGTGAATATGTTTGTCAACTGTAAACGCTGGAATGAAATAAATTTGATACGTGGAAAATCCAATAAGTATATCTGAAGCCACCATTCATCAAGGTAGCATTGCCATATTGCAAAACGTGAGTTTACAAGTATCAGAGGGCGAATTCGTTTATCTGATTGGTAGGACTGGCTCTGGCAAATCATCGTTGCTTAAAACCTTATACGGTGAATTGAAATTACAAGAGGGTAGAATTGATATCGCAGGATATGATTTGCAGTCAATTAAGCCCCAAGAGGTTCCATTTTTACGTCGAAAATTGGGCATCGTATTCCAAGATTTTCAGCTGCTAACGGATCGAAATGTATTGGACAATTTGATGTTTGTGTTAAGTGCAACTGGATGGAAAAACAAGCACGAAATGTTGGATCGATGTAAAGCTGTTTTAGAAAAAGTGGGATTGCAAACCAAAGATTATAAGATACCTGCAGAATTGAGTGGGGGTGAGCAACAACGCTTGGTAATAGCCCGTGCTTTACTGAATGACCCCAAAGTATTGCTGGCTGATGAACCTACGGGTAATTTAGATCCAGAAGTCAGCGATGAAATTATGATGCTCCTTAAAAATATCGCCCGCGAGGGAACGGCTATCTTAATGGCGACGCATGATTATCGTTTGATACAAAAGTTTGGTGGAACCGTATGTAAGCTCGAGGATCGTACGCTTAAATTGGTCGATTCGTTTCAAATTGCATAGTATTTTACATTGATAATCAATGGCTTACGCACACACTTCTAACCATTTTGTATAATTGAAGTCTACGTCGTGGCGAGCTAAAGCTATCCTGTCTCACGCTTTGCCAGGTGCGATTAGATAAATCGTTTTTCAGTTTGGGATCGATCAACAATGCTGCCCTTGATCCGCTAGGAATTTGATTGAATAGAATAGTGTTATCGGTGTAAACGTCTAGGCTTGTATCGGTCATATACTTACTGATACTGCGTATTTCATTTGGATTCTGGCCTATTAGAAATTGCCCTTGCGATATTTTGACTTCGGCGGTGGTTTTGTTCTTCTTGGAATTAGTGTTGAGCATTTGAATGGCATCTTCGTATTCCAATTGATTTTGAATGGCAATTGCATTGGTTGAAATGAATACAAAAGGTTTTGTTGGTCTCTCTGTCGATAGCAATTTACTGGTTAATCCGATGTCATTAAAGGAACCCATAAACGTGGGAACGATAAAAAATACGGTGTTATAAATCCAAATCCCCAGTGCCATTTTACGAATGTGTGTCAATTTTGGTATTATTTCATCGTGAAATGACAATATAAATAACATGGGTAGCATAACCATGAATTCAGCATTACCTACAGAATAAAAAGCAAATGCGAGCTGCAGGATAAAAGGGATAAAAAAGGGATTTTGCGCTCGGTTAATGAGATTTGCGAGAGATGCTAGCTGCTTAATTTTTGATGCAAATTGACGCAGTTGTTTTTTCAACGAAATACCTAAGCCATAAAAGAATAGCAAAGCTCCGCCTATTCCGATGAGTGACAGAACGGTCCAATTTTCAATCAAAATCAACATATTTCCGTGAACCTGAAAGATTGTCCTAAATCCATTGATCAGGGTGAATTTTAGATTGTTGATGTTTGGTATGACTTGGACCAGCCCGGCATCGACATCATGAAGAATGAAACTCGATATAGATTGGTTTGATTGAATCGCAAATAAAATATAGAACAATACGATAGTGAAAGCGGATAGGAAGATAGCCATGAAACTTCTTCGATAAATGCCGCTTACCACGAATGCGAGAAACCAGAAAAAATAACTTTGATGAAAGAGTACGGAAATCGCCAATAATAGGAAGCCCATGTATTCATGGGATTTAGAATTGTTAAAATTTGTTATCAAATGACTTCCGAGTAAGGCAAAAAAGAGAGGAAGGATATAAGTCTCGTTTTCTAGCGAAAATCGCAATACGCCAAAACATCCCGCGACTAATAATGTCCAATAGACCGATTGATTCTGATTGTATTTGAGGGCTAAAAGAACTTTATAGAAAACGAATATCGCCAAGCCATAGAACATCCAATTCATTGCGGTAAAACCGTTGATTGGGTTGATTTTACAAGATATAAAAATCGGTTTTAAAGCATAGCACAGGTAGTTGTAAAACAAATGGTGCGCTGAAACGAGCTCTTTTGATTGCCATGAATCTGCCTGAATAACGTCAGCAGCATAGCCCCAGCCATCGCCAGTAGGTCCGATAGGGACAGATAGCAATAGGGCGCCGAAAATGACAAAAATTGCAACAAATAAATAACCAATTGCATTTATTGAAAATCGCATCGCAACAAATATAGGGTGTGCTATCTTTGTGCGGTGCAATCGGCTTTAGAGAATCCAATATTTAAATTAATAGGCAAAACTGCCGATAGGTTAGATTTGCGTGCCTATGTCGTTGGTGGGTTTGTTAGGGATTTGTTATTGCAGCGTGAAAACAAGGACATCGACATTGTTGTTGTGGGCAATGGGGTGGAGTTCGCTCAAGCGGTTGCGAAGGATTTCGACAATGACTGTAGCTTGAGTGTTTTTAGAAATTTCGGAACGGCTCAAATTAAGTTTGATGATTGGATTATCGAGTTTATAGGTGCGCGGAAAGAGAGTTATCGTCGGGATTCTAGAAAGCCAAT
Source organism: Flavobacteriales bacterium (assembly GCA_947464515.1). Classification (GTDB taxonomy): domain Bacteria; phylum Bacteroidota; class Bacteroidia; order NS11-12g; family UBA955; genus UBA955. Next base: position 1,572 of record CANHXF010000104.1, on the reverse strand, counting down.
TGTGGAAGATGGGACCCTTGAAGACGATCAAAATAGGAGAGACTTCACTATTAATTCCATGTATCTATCGTTAAATTGCGATAATTATGGTGAATTATACGACCCTTTCAATGGAATACAGGATTTGCAAAATATGGTCATCAAAACCTGTGCAGATCCACAAATTACTTTTGATGATGATCCGTTGAGAATGCTACGAGGGATTCGTTTTGCTACGAGGTTGAATTTCAGGATTGATGTTCAAACCTTTGAGGCCATCAAAGCAAATGTTTCAAGAATAGAAATTGTATCGCAAGAACGAATTTCTGATGAGATCAATGGAATGATCATGTGCGAAAAACCCAGCAGAGCATTCGAAATGATGTCGAACACGGGCTTGTTGGACATCCTTTTCCCCGAAATGATGCTATTACACGGTGTGGAAACTCGAAATGGCAAGTCTCACAAAGATAATTTTTACCATACGCTTCAAGTGCTCGACAATATTTGTCAGTTCACCGACAATCTCTGGTTGAGATGGGCAGCAATCTTGCATGATATAGCCAAGCCGGCGACAAAAAGGTTTGATAATCAGCACGGATGGACATTCCACGGTCATGAAGATAAAGGATCTAGAATGGTGAAAGGCATTTTTAGGCGGATGCGTTTACCGCTGGATGATAAAATGCGATATGTATCCAAACTGGTATTATTGCATTTACGTCCGATCGTGCTTTCTCAGGAAATTGTGACTGACAGTGCAGTTCGCAGGTTGATTGTAGACGCGGGAGAGCACGTAACTGATTTGGTGACGCTGTGCAGAGCTGATATCACTAGTAAAAACGAAGCGAAAGTCGAGAAGCACCTCAAAAACCTGGTTAAGGTCCAAGAGAAGATAAACGAGGTCATATCTAAAGATGAGCTCAGAAACTGGCAACCTGTACTTACTGGCAATCATATTAAAACATATTTCCAAATTCGAGATCCTCAGCATATTGGTATGATCAAAGAAGCGGTTCGAGAAATGATTTTGGACGGTCAAATCGCCAACGAATTGGACGTTGCAATGGAAAGGGCAATTGCGGTTGCAAAGGATTTAGGTGTGTTTCCCAAATCGCAAGGGTAAGAATTACACCACGAGATTGGGATTCCCTTCAATTTCTTCGAATAAAATCACGAAATTTGCATTCTAGTTATGTTACAAATTGCCAATATTAGAAAAAATGCCAAAGAAATAGCTCAGCGTTTGGCTATTCGTGGTTTGGATGGAGAAGCCTTGATGTCATCTGTTTTAGAAATGGACGAAAGAAATCGTTCAAAAAGGACAGAAATGGAATCGTTACAAGCCAAGGGCAATCAGATTACATCGCAAATTGGCGAATTGTACAAAACAGGCAAAAAAGCCGAGGGTGATATCTTGAAATTGCAGAGTGTCGAAATCAAAGACTCGCTAAAGCAATTAGAATCCGATGTTGAATTATTGGATCAGGAATTAACACAACTGTTATTGACCATTCCAAATACGCCTTCTATTGAGGTTCCCAAGGGAAAAACACCGGAAGACAATAAACAGGTGTTCTTGTGGGGCGAAAT
>CANHXF010000103.1 GCA_947464515.1 Flavobacteriales bacterium | reverse complement strand
GGAACCTCAAAGAAAACCAACGCCGAATAGAACAATTGTATGAACAGCGCGCCAAAAAGACCGCCAAAAACAAAGAGCTTCCAGATATGCTGACGGCCCACCAAATCCTCCAAAATCACACCCACAAAATAGAGCCACAGCATGTTGCCCACCAGATGCCAGCCATTGATGTGAAGGAACATGTAGGTGAAAGGACTCAGGAATTTGTATCCACAACTCAGCTCGATTGGACTAAACTTGAGCCAATCCAAAATTACATGGGAGATGATGCGATTTGAGGCTGGATAAAGGGTGACGAGTATTATCAACCACGACAACAGAAAAACCAAAACGCAGGTCGCTATGATTTGTTGCACCGCGGTGCGGCCGGGTCCAAACCATTTGACAAAAAACGAATTCACTGCGTCTTTCACTATATTAGTATATCTTGCCCATTTTTCGCCACGCGAAAATCAATAAAAACCCTGTGAGTGCGCCTCCGATGTGGGCAAAGTGGGCCACGTTATCGCCCGAAAAACTGCCCAAGCCCAACAGCACATCAAGGCCCACCATGATGGGAACCAAGTATTTGGCTTTGATGGGATAAGGGATAAACAGAAACACCAAAGACTCGTTGGGATAGAGATAGGCAAAGGCAACCATCACACCATAAACAGCCCCGGATGCACCAATCATCGGACCATAGTTTACGGCCTCAACCCCAGCGACATGGTTCGGGAAAAGTGTTCCGGTATGAGAAAATATGGTATAGGCCATTTCTGAAAAATGCACCAGTACGGCACCAAAGGCGGCAATAAAAAATAGTTGCAAAAACTTGGATACACCCAATCGGTATTCTACAATTGCGCCGAAGGAAAATAGGGCCAAGCCGTTGAAAAGTAGGTGGCTGATGCCGCCATGACAAAAAATATGTGTCACCAATTGCCAAATCCGGAAATTTTCACTGTCGGGGTAGAACAAATAGAGCGTTTCTACATCAAACCCTGACTTGGGTAAGGCAACTTGAGCAAAGCTTACCAAAACCATTATAATCAACAAATTCTTTAACCCCGGAGGCAGCTGTGCAATCATGTTCTTTGTTTTTTGTTCTGAAAAGTATCGTAAATAAAGGCGGCTGAGATTTCAATAAAAATTGGCTTCCCGTCAAAGGTATGGGATGGGTTATTCAACGCAAAAAGTCTTGCCGCCAATTGTTGCAATTCTTCATTGGTTTTTCCCATGCCGCTGCGGATCACCGCATGCCTGGCCATGGAAAGTGCCATACTTTCATATTTACCCAATTTGAGATCGCCTTGGGTGTTTTGGTAATCTTCAATGAGATTTTCGATCAGTTTCTGTTCGTCGCCCTGGGTTAACAATGCGGGCAAACCATTCACAATCAATGTATTTCCCCCAAAATGACTAATATCAAAACCCAACCATTGCAATTCTTGCAGCAGTTCTAATACCACTGGAATTTGGGCGGGTGGCAGCTCAACGGTTCTAGGAAACAGCAAATGCTGACTCTGACCGGCATGGGCTTGCAATTGCTTTAGATAATCGTGGTAAAACACATGCTGCTGTGCCAATTTTTTGTCGATCAGGGTGAGAACTCCCCCACGGTTCACCACCAAATAAGCATCAGACAGAGGAAACAATCCTTGGATGAGGGAGTTTGGGTCGGTGTTGGTGTCCGAGTTGGTATTGTTTAGCGCCGAGATTTGGTTGGACTGGTCGGAATTTGGATTATTTAGCGCGGAATTATTGAGCTCATTGTTGGGATGGGAATCGGTATTGAAAGCACTATCGCGGTGCATCGTATGCATCCCCGTTTGCTCCACAGAACCCAATACTTTTTGCCAATCTTGATTACTGGATCTTTGGTATCCCCCGCCGCCTTGTTCCCCAAAAGGATTGTAGTTGGGATTGCGTTTTTCGGTAAATGCGGATCGATCCGTTTGCCATTGATTGGTGTTGGACTGTTGCGGCGACATCGGTTGGTTGAGGAAATCGCCCATATGGGTAAAATCGCCCAGCGATATCGAAGGCTGCACCACAAAATTGCCCAAGGCCTTGCGCACTGCCGCTTTCACTAGGTTATAAATGTGCTTCTCGTCCTCAAATTTCACCTCCGTTTTGGTTGGATGCACGTTCACATCCACCTTGGCAGGGTCTACGTTGAGATATAGCGCATACAGAGGATATTCATCGCTTTGAATCAACCCCTCGTAGGCAGCGCTCACTGCATGATGAAAATAATTGCTGCGGATAAATCGACCATTCATGAAGAAGAACTGCTCGCCCCGCGTGCGTTTTGCAGTACCTGGAGCCCCAACGAAACCCGTGATTTCTACGATATCCGTATTTTCCTTGACCTCTAAAATCTCCGTATTCGATTTCTTTCCCATCGCTTCCAACACACGATCCTTCAGGGGTTGGGATTTGAAATGATACACCATTGCACCATTGTTATGATACACAAATTCTATGGTGGGGTTGGCCATGGCCTGCCTCAGAAATTCTTCCACGATGTGCTTGGTCTCCACCGCAATAGATTTGAGGAAATTCCGCCTAGCAGGCAAATTATAAAACAGGTTTTTTATGGCGATGTTTGTCCCCTGAGGTGCCGCATCCACACGCTGTTCCAGGACCTCACTGCCTTCGATGCGAATCAATTGAGCCACTTCGTCGTCGGCCCTTTTCGTCTTCATCTCCACCTGCGAAACCGCCGCGATAGAAGCCATCGCCTCGCCCCGAAAACCATACGTATTGAGTTTAAATAAATCTTCTGCTTTCCGAATCTTGGAGGTGGCATGCCTCTCCCAACAAAGCCTCGCATCCATCTCACTCATCCCCTTGCCATTGTCGATCACTTGCATCAAAGTACTCCCACCATCCTTCACGAGTAGCGTGATTTTAGTGGCCCCGGCATCCAAGCTATTTTCCAACAATTCCTTTACAGCATTGGCGGGACGCTGCACAACTTCTCCTGCAGCAATCTGATTGGCCACCGCATCGGGCAATAATTTAATTACACTTGTCAAGGGATGGGAAGTTACGAAATTGCAACAAATATCGGTGCAAAGATTACTTATTTTCAAACATCATCATCACCCAACCGTCGATGATTTGTGTTTGTTGCAAAACTAAATTTATGCTTTGCGATTTTTCCAAAATCATTGGAACGTCTTCTTCTCTCAAACCACTCAATAAAAGATTGCCATTCACCTTTAAAACTCTTTGATATTCCGCCATATCAGCCAAAAGGACTTCTCTATGAATATTGGCCAGAACGACATCATAGTAGCCGTTACTAACCGATTCCAAGGCCTTTACGTGGCCATGAACCATTTGCGTTTGGGTTGTTTGGTTGATTTTCAGGTTGTCGTTTGCGTTGTCTACCACCCAATCATCGATTTCCACACCCAACACTTCACTTGCGCCGAGCATTTCCGCCGCGATGGCTAAAATCCCAGTTCCGCTGCCCATGTCGAGCACTTTGGCATCTTTGAGCGCATCCCCCAAATCTTGCAACGCCGTAAGCATCAAACGGGTAGTACCGTGATGGCCCGTTCCAAAGCTCATCCGAGGTTCTATAGTGATAGCCCTGCGTCCTTCGGGCGCCGGCTCATGAAATGGAGCCCGTACAAAAAATTGACCCACCAACAGGGGATTAAAAAAGTTCTTCTCCCACAACTCATTCCAATTCTCTCTCTCCACAATACTCCACGACCACGAATCTATATAATCCGAAACATTCTCTTCAATTTCAAGGTAATCATCAGGATTGATATCGTTTTCGTCGGCAAAAGCCTTCACCCAGCCACTTTCGGTTTCAAAATGTGTAAAGGGATATTCTCCCAAAAACGCAGTAACAATATCTGCCCTCTCCAACATCGCAACCTCGTCGACACCCATGCCATCGGCCAATTTTATCTCATTCCAAATTGCATGGAAGCAGACAAAATTGCTCATTTCTTGGTGCCTAACTGCAGATTGCACTCGCCAAACTCGGCGTTGTACCCAATGGTAAAGGGCAACTTGGCTGGCTTCTTGGCCAAATACTCATCGCGCATGTCCTTCTGAAAGTAATTCTCGAACAGATGAATCGTCTTGCTGTATTCGCCCAGTAATTCAGTGTCAAATCCAGCACTTTTCATCGCTAGCATCGGCATGCCCGAATCGTCTTGTAAAATGATCTTCGACTGACCGGTAACCACCCCTGCGATATCAGAGAAATAGTCTTTATACATCAAATAGCTGGCTGCTTTCAAGAATGTCACCACAGAACCGCGTTGCTTCAAATAATTGATTACACCGGGAGCTTTTTTATTGCCCGTGTTGCTAATATCCTGACTGATATACACCAACTGTTTTACAGATTTATCTCCCTTGGCAGAATACCCAATTTTGATACCCTTAGGCTCTGCACCTGGCTCAACAGCAACCTGATTTCCGTTTTGATCCAAAGAAAAATACTCGACGTAGTGAATACCAAACCCATTTCTGGCCAAATAAAACAAGAACGTATGCAACGTGCCATTCATCAACTCATGCGAAAAATCGTCGTCCATACTCAACGTACGGAAGAATCCCAGCTTGTGAGGGTAGAACATGCATCGATCCAAAACAGTCAAATAATCTTCCATTTGCTTTGGCGCAACAGCCGAATCTTCAAATCCCGATCCCACAGGCTCCAAACCAATCATAATCACTGTATCACGGTTGGGATAAAACAAATTGGCATAGAAAAAATCGCCACCCGCAAATGGATATAACAATGTTTTTGGCGCCGTTGATGGCAAATATTTCTTTTCGCTCACCCAAGTAGCAATGGGCGTACCTACCGTTTGCATCAACAACCTCCAACGCAAATCAGTTTTGGCTGCATGCATCTTCCAATATTCACGCTGCTCTAAACTATCGTTGTTATCATCATGCACCCCCGCCATATAGCGAGCAAATGCCGTCCACTTCGCATCCAAAGGCGTCCTTTGATCTACTATTGTGGCAACCGTATCTTTTTGCGGTTTTTTCTCAGTATTCTTGGGTTTGCAAGAGGGAATAACCAAAACTGTGAGTGCCAGAATGGACAGCCAAAGGAATTTTTTCATGGGGCCGCAAATATAGCACACGAAAAACTCAGAATAATGACTGTGGAAAATCTTTTTTTACTTCTAAAATGGCACCTTCCACGTTTCTAAAACCCCGAGAATTGTTGAGCCAATCTCCTACCTGATGCGCTTTTATTAAATCGTTATCGCAGGGTTGTAAAATCGTTTTTCTTTCTTTGGGCGATGCACTTAAAAATAATCCAGCCGATGTGCTATCCAAAATGACGGGCATGCGTTTTTTGACGTTGTGAATCTCCCGCATCAATTCATTTGCCTCGGTGGTTAAAATAGCAAACGTTTCGCGCAATTCACCCGTCAACGGATCCACCCACTCGCTGAAAATTCCTGCCATCAACATCACCGATTCATCCTTCATTCGGATGTAATGCGGATACTTTTTCTTGCTCACCTCTTTCCATTCAAAAAAACCACTGGCCGGAATCACACAAGCCGATTGCTTCCAAGCATCCCGAAACATCGGTTTCTCTTCGATGGTTTCCGCCCTTGCATTCAAGCCGTAAGCAAATAACTCTTGGGCCTTTTCGGTCGACTTTACCCACGATGGAATCAAACCCCATTGCATCAATTTTAAGGATATATTTGTTTGGGTACCGCGGTTTTGTGGTCTGTTTCCCTCTGTTGTATCAACTTCTGCGTAATGTAAATCAGAGTAATCACCTACTGCATTTTTTCCAATCCTTGGAACAACATTCCCAATCAATACCGGCAATTGCGGCTGCTCAAATCCCGAAAAAAAGTAACCCGGCTTCGGAATCGATGCTTCCCAATTGTCGGCGTCGAGAAAGCTGACATTCGCATACGGATTGCTCGGATCCAAAGAACCCGCATCGCCCAAGTCTAATTTGGATTGTAAAGCTTGGGCAGAAAAATTGACAGCGTAAGTGAAGCACATTGTATGTCGATTTAGTTCATTTCGGGATTTTAATTCTCGCAAGATGACAATTTCTGAAATTTCACAATTGCGATTTTTGCAACACAAATATCATTCAAGCAAACCACTAACTCAATAGAACGAGCACCAAATTAGTTTTTTGTGGGTTACTTGAAATTTTTTGTTACTTTGAATTGTGATAATTGGACTTTCTAGAGAACGCAAAAATCCGCCCGACAACCGTGTGGCACTTTCCCCCATTCAATGCCTTGCCTTGCAGCAGCGATACCCCCAGATATCCGTAATTGTTGAATCCTCACCCACCCGATGTTTCTCCGATGCCGCCTACCAAGAAGTCGGGATTCCCGTAGTTGATGATTTGCAAACAGCCGATATCATCTTGAACATCAAAGAGCTTCCATCCGATTCTCTGATCCCCAATAAAACGTACTTTTTCTTTTCGCATACCATCAAAAAGCAACCCTATAACAAAGGCATGTTGCAAGCGATTTT
>CANHXF010000102.1 GCA_947464515.1 Flavobacteriales bacterium | reverse complement strand
TTGTTAAAAACATGACCTCTTTCGGTGTATTTGTTGACTTAGGTGGAATTGACGGATTGTTGCACATTACAGATATTTCATGGGGACGTATCAACCACCCAGAAGAAGTATTGAAATTAGATGATCGTATCCAAGTCGTAATTTTGGATTATGATGATTTGAAGAAACGTATTTCTCTAGGATTGAAGCAATTGACATCTCACCCGTGGGATAATTTGACAGCTGACATCGAAGAAGGTACTCATGTAGCAGGTAAAGTTGTTTCTGTTGCTGATTACGGTGCATTCATTGAAATTAAGCCAGGTGTTGAAGGTTTGGTTCACGTAAGTGAAATGAGCTGGAGTTCACATTTGCGTAATCCTTCAGAATATTTGAAGGTGGGCGATGAAGTGAACGCTTTGGTGTTGTCGTTGGATAGGTCTGAGCACAAGATGAGCTTGGGTATCAAACAATTGACTCAAGATCCTTGGATCGACATTGAAAGCAAGTACTCTTTGGGTAGCAAGCATTCAGGTATCGTTAAAAACTTGACATCTTATGGCTTATTCCTAGAATTGGAAGAAGGTATTGATGGTTTGGTTCACGTATCTGATTTGAGCTGGAATAAGAAAATCAAGCACCCAAGTGAATTCACTAAGAAAGGTGATAAGTTGGATGTGATTGTATTGGAAGTTGATAAAGACAACCGTCGTTTGAGCTTAGGTCATAAGCAATTGGAAGAGAATCCTTGGGAAACCTTTGAAACAATCTTCTCAATTGGATCTATTCATGAAGGAACTGTTATGTCTGTTAACGATAAAGGCGCAACCATTCAATTGCAATATGGAGTTGAAGCATTCGCACCTTCACGTCATATCAAAAAGGCCGACAATAAGACGATGGCGGATGACGAAACTTTAGAATTTGAAGTAATCGAATTCTCTAAAGACGCCAAACGTATCATTGTTTCTCATACCAACATTTGGAAAGGTGCAGAGCGTGCAACTAAGGAAGCGGATAACTCTTCTAAAGACAAAGCGCGTAAAACGACAGCCAAAGTTGTTAAGAAAACGAATCAATCATCAGAAAAATCTACGTTTGGTGAGTTGGATGCATTGACCGCTTTGCGTGCTCAATTTGAGAAGCAAGAGAAAGGTGTTGCAAAAGACAAAGCAGATAAAGCTGAAGCCATCAAGGTTGAAGCCGCTGCGACTAAAGCGAAAGAGGAAGCTGCTGCTGAGAAAAAAGAAAAAGCGCCAAAGGCTGATACTGCTGCAACCGCTTCAACCTTGAAGTCATTATCTGGAGTAGGTCCAGCTATGGAAAAAAGGATGAACGCTTTGGGTGTGAATTCAGTTGATGATTTGAAAGCGTTGTCAGAAGATAAAATTGCTTCTATGACTGCTGAAGATGCTAAAATTTCTGCTGATCAGTGGAACAAGTGGATTGAAGAATCCAATTCTTTGTAAATAATTAAAATCTAATAGGAAAAGCCTCGCTTCGGCGGGGCTTTTCTTTTTTATAAATTACCTTTGTAACCCCATGACCGAACAACTTATCGCCGCGTTTATTATTAGCGTACTGCACGGTTTTATACCGGGTCATTGGTTGCCATTTTTAGCGCTGGCAAAGAAATTGGGTTGGAGTAAATCAACAACACTCAAATATACTGGCCTGGCCGCCATTGCACATGCCGTTGGTACCGTGGTTGTGGGACTCATAATTGCCCAAATCACTATGTTGGGTTTGCATCAAAATACAAATCAAATCGATGGGAATAGTGTAAATCCGAGTGCGATTTCTTTATTTAATACGGGTATTCCGTTTGAGACTTTTGGGGCGTCAATTATGATCTTGTTGGGGATTTATTTCCTTTATCGACATCATAAGCATCATCACTTTCATTTCCCCGAAAAAGCAAATGAATCGGAAAGTCGTTGGGCTCTAGGTGCAATTTTATTGGCTTTGTTTTTATCTCCTTGTATGGAAATTGAGTGGTATTTCGCCACATTAGCACCAATGGGCTGGCCTGTAATATGGTTGTTAGTATTGGTTTATGCAGTTACAACTTGGTTGAGCATGATGGGCGGCGTTTGGATTGGATTCAAAGGACTAGAGCGATGGAATTCGCATCGACTAGAACACAGCACAGGATTGATAACTGGAATCGTTATGATTCTTAGTGGCTTGATGTTGATGTTTGGTTAATTCCCAAATATCGATCAATGATTCCGTGAACAAAATAGAGTAGTGGCACGAGTACTATCGCCATGAATAATTTATAGACGTAATTCAGGGTTCCCACTTGTAGGACCCAAATCAAATCGTACTTGCCACCAAGATAAAAGGCAATGACAAGGACAACGTAGCTATCAATAAACTGACTTACAACAGTACTTCCAGTTGCTCTAAGCCAAATCATCTTATCGCCTGTTTTATCTTTCAATTTGGTGAAAATAAATGCATCGACCATTTGACCGATCACGAATGCCACCAAGGAGCCTAGGATTATCATTAAGCCCTGACCAAAAACGGCGTTGAATGCATTCTGCATATCATTTAAACCTTGCGTTTGTCCGCTGATATTCCAAAAATCGGCCCCATCGAGCCACATTGCTACGCGCACCGCTAGAAATGAATAGATGAGTAGACTTGCGGCTATCCATGAAAGTTTTTGAACACCTTTCTTCCCAAAATATTCATTGATGATATCGGTGAGAATAAAAACAAAAGGCCATAGAATCACACCGGCGGTCATGTCGAAATTGAATTTCCCGCCAAATATGTTTAATCCCAATGGTTCAATTCCCAAAGATTTTTCCAATGAGAAGATCTTCGCACCAATAAATTCCGCGACAATGGCATTGGTTAAAAACACCATCCCTAAAACTAGAAATAGGTTGTTTTTTCTTGAATTGAAATCTGTTGTATTTGACATCCCCATGTGATAATTGCAAAAATAATGGTTTGTTCGTCCTTGTTTATAGACAGCACCAATTTTGTAGATATTCAGATCCCAATATTCAACAAATTGGATTGATTTTTGAATACTTGTAAAATTATGAAGTTATCAGTTAAAGCCAAGTTTTTGTTAGCCCTCGCCATTTTTGGAATCAATACCAGTAATGCGCAACTGAGCTTCGATCAATTGATGTCGAATGGCGTGAGAGCCGACGAAAAAGGCCAATACGATGAAGCCATAATTAATCTAAACCTTGCCGTTGATTCGAAGCCTGAAAACGATATGGCTTGGTTAACTCGGGGAATTGTTCGGATTCATATGTCGGACTTTAGTTCTGCTGTAGTAGATTTCAACAAGGCGATTTATCTGAATCCGGCCCGACCAAAGACGTATCTGTATCGTTACATAGCCTATTCGCGTACAGAAAATTATCAATTTGCGTTTGGGGACATTAATCACTATCTGGGCTTGGCCCCATCGGATACTTTGGGAAGAGTGTATCGTTTAGAAATTTCCTTAAAATTGAAGGAGTATGAAGCGGTTCATGAAGATATGTTGTGGCTTTATAAGACTATGGGCGATTTGTTTTTAAGAGATTATTTACCCATCTTGAGTATTCACTTTGATGCCTCAAAAAAGTACGCCGATTTTCAAAAGATACTACTTGGATTAAAGCAAATCAGTCCTAGCGACCCATTAATTGGTGAGTCTTTGATTCAAAACACTTATCAAATGGGTCAGTTTGAACTCTGTTTAACACAGGTTGAAGAATCGTTGAAGCAGAATCCTCAGAATCAGAACTTATTAAAATTGAAAGCCGATGCGCTCTTTTATTTAAATCGGATTGATGAATCGGAATCCATTTATCAAACATTATTGTCTGGGTCGCCCAATGATGGTGATCTTATGGCTGATTATGGTCATTGCTTGTTGCAGTTGGAGCGATATAACGATGCCGATGTTTGGCTTAGTAAATCCATAAAAAGTAAGAATACCACACCGGCCTATGCTTATCTAGGTAGAGGAATCGCTAGGTATAACATGGGGAAGATAGGAGTGGCTTGCGCTGATTGGGAGCGCAGTCTTCTGCTTGGAGAAAAATCTGCAACCCAATGGCTCGAAAAACATTGTCAAGAAAACCCAACAACAAATAAATAAATGCGAAAATTGAAAATCTCTGTAATTCTCTGTTGGGCAGGTTTGGGTTGGCTTCAACTAGCCGCTTGCAATCAAACCAATACTCCCGTTAAGTTCAGCCACCCCAATGATTCATTTCATATTGTGGCTGTCCCTAAGGCGCAACTCACCTTTTTTGAACAGCAACCACAAATTACTTTTTGGCGTTCCGTTATTTCTTTGACCAAAGATTCTTGCATTGTTGTGCACAAGGATAGTCGACAAATGTTGGATGTAATTTCGGCAGAACATTTGGATTCCATGGTTGGAAAAAACCAACTAGATATCGCAGCACAGTGTTACAGAGATAAGAATGGTTATGAAACCTGTGAATTGGTGAAATTTGTGAGGGGTAAAAAAGAGTTTTTTGATTTTCAAAAAGTAGGCCCTTTGGTTGATGATGCCAAAGTGATATTCGATGAATACGGGGTGAATCCAATCTATGCACAATTTATTTTACTCATCGAATCGCCAAATAACCCTAAGGCAAGGTCGATCTCAGGGGCGGTAGGACATTACCAACTAATGCCGTTTGTTGCAAAAAAATATGGTTTGGTCGTTTCCTCATCAAGAGACGATAGGCATGATTTCACAAAAAGCAGTATGGCGGCGGCGAAACTGATGAAAGATTATTGTATTCCAAATGCCGAGCGCATGGCAATTAGTATTGGATTGGTGCCAAACCACGACGATCTATGGTTTCAGTTATTGGTTATGCACGTCTACAATGCCGGTGCTGGAAATGTTAGAAAAGCAGTTCAAGTGATTGGCCCAGGGAAAAGTGGGGAAGAATTGATCCTGAAATTGTGGAAGACACAAGCTGGAGCCTTTGGTAATTCTTCACAAAATTACACCCAACTCGCAATGGCAAGTTATGTAAACTATATGTATTGGTTAAATCAACAATCAAATTGATGACTTATCGCATAGAAACTTTGATTAAAGTGTTTTTCGACCAAACCGCTGTTTCGATTGGTAGACGAATGTCATATTTTAATGTGGAAATCATTAAATACTCTATAAAATTGAATTCGTAATGCATACAATTTCAACAGTATGGCAAATTTGTTTAGATTGATTTTAAATTAAAAACTCTGTTAACAATTTATTTTAGAACGGGGTCCCCTTATTCTATATTTGCAACGCGAAAAAAGACAATGTTCCCAAACATGATTGCTAGAAATATGAAAGTTTGGATGCTGTCCGCCGTTATGGCGTTATCAGTATCCTCTTACGCGCAAGACAAGCCAAATGCCGAAAATGGTAAAAAGCTCTACGACGCAAACAACTGCGGTAGCTGTCACGCTTTAGACAAGAAATTAGTTGGTCCCGCCCTTAGGGGTGTTGAAACACGTCACTCCAGTGAATGGTTGGTGAAGTGGGTTAGGAACAACGAGAAATTCAGAAAGGTTGACAAAGACCCTGATGCGATTGCGTTGTACAACGACAATGGCCAGGCGGCGATGAACATTTTTGAAAACTTGACACCTGCTGATGTTAACGACATTATAGAATACATCAAAACTGCTCCCGCTCCAACAAAAACTGCTACAGTAGTTGTTGACGGTGGAGAAAAGAAGGACGACAATACTACAATGTACATTTTGATATTGCTCGTAGCAATATTTAGCGTAATATTATTAGTACTTGCTCGTGTTCAAAATACTTTGAAAAGAGTGGCTGCTGAAAAGCATCCTGAAGATTTCGAACATCACAATGCCCCGAAGAAAGGGTTTTTTGAAAAAGTTCTTCCTGGTAAATGGGGTAAGATGAATCCAACAGTATTGACATTGTTCACTGTTGCGATTTTGGGTGGAGTAGGTGCTTATTATGGTTATGGTTTCGCTATTACCGAAGTGGGTGTTCAAAAAGGTTATGCGCCGAAACAACCTATCGCATTCTCTCACAAACTACACGCTGGAGATTTGAAATTGGATTGTAAATATTGTCACTCAACCGTAGAAGAAAGCAAACAGGCATCTATTCCTGCTTTGAATACTTGTATGAATTGTCACAAAGGGGTTCAGTTGACAGATAAGTACAATGGTGAAATTTCTCCTGAAATCAAAAAGATCTATGCTGCCTTGGATTACAATCCAGAAGGCAAAGCGGGTGAGCAATATGGTCCAAACCCAAAACCTATTCGTTGGGTACGCATCCACAACTTGCCAGATCATGCATACTTTAACCACGCACAACACGTGAAAGTAGGTAAGCAAACATGTCAGACTTGTCACGGTGCTATCGAAAAAATGGAAGTCGTACAACAAAAAAATACTTTGCAAATGGGATGGTGTATCGATTGTCACAGAAATGCTCAAGTTGATGTAGCGAATAACAATTACTACAAAGCCTTGCACGACAAAGCGAAGAAAGACATCGCTAGTAATCAAGGCAAGAGTAAGTATTTCGCTGCCGACGGTAA
>CANHXF010000101.1 GCA_947464515.1 Flavobacteriales bacterium | reverse complement strand
GAACTCGTATTGGAAAAAATTGTCGGATTTTCCCTGGCGCATCCATCGGTGCGATTCCCCAAGATTTGAAATTTGATGGCGAAGAAACACTCACCGTCATTGGTAACAATACCACAATCCGCGAATATGTAACAATCAACAAAGGGACCAAAGCCTCTGGTGTTACAAAGATTGGCATCAATGTACTGTTGATGGCCTATGTTCACTTGGCTCATGATGTTGTAATTGAGGATTGCTGTATTTTAGCTAACAGCGTACAAGTCGCAGGTCATGTAACGGTTGGTGAATGGGCGATACTTGGTGGTGCCGCACTGGTGCATCAATTTGTAAAAATCGGACGACACGCCATGATTAGCGGTGGCTCTTTGGTAAGGAAGGACGTCCCCCCTTATACAAAAGCAGCGCGTGAGCCATTGAGTTATGAAGGAGTTAATAGCGTAGGACTTAGAAGAAGAGAGTTTTCAACCGAAAAGATTGCCGAGATTCAGGATATCTATAGAACCTTGTTTGTTAAGGGTTACAATACTGCCAAATCTATTAAAATTATTGAAACCGAATTTTCACCTACCACCGAAAGAGATGAGATATTACAATTCATCAAAGAATCGGATCGTGGTATCATGAAAGGATACATCGCTAAATAACGATGAAAATAGTTTTTCAAGATTGTGGCAAAAACTACCATCGAACATGGTTGTTTAGACATTTGAATCTTGAATTAGATTTAGGAAGTAATGTCGCGCCGTTACGTTTGGCTATTTTAGGTGGAAACGGCAGTGGGAAATCTACCCTCACCTTGATGGTTTCAGGTCAGACCAACCCAACGGAAGGAAGTATCGATTGGATAGATATTCATGGCAAGCAG
This sequence comes from Flavobacteriales bacterium, assembly GCA_947464515.1. Lineage (GTDB taxonomy): Bacteria > Bacteroidota > Bacteroidia > NS11-12g > UBA955 > UBA955. The sequence continues at coordinate 5,801 of CANHXF010000101.1, read as the reverse complement.
ATCTCTTCCGATTCATGGTATAAGCACATCGCCTTAGCCTCTCCGGCCCTTGAATTACCAGAGGAATTCACCTTAGAGGAATGGTTTGAATTTCACCTTAGTGTGAAGGGTTTTGCCGATGGAGTTACATTAGATAAGTTGATTGCAATTTGTGGGTTCTCCAATAATACAAAATCCAAGGCCCTACTCACTTTTTCCAGTGGCATGAAACAACGTGTAAAGTTATGTATGGCATTGATGGGAACTGAATCGTTGGTGATTCTGGATGAACCACTAACCAACTTAGATGTCAGCGGGAATCAGTTGTACGATAACTTATTGAATACCTACTTGGGAGACCGAGCACTCATTGTGGCATCAAATCGCGAGGACGAATATAAAAAGTACTGTGATCAGATTTTGGATGTGAGCCAAATTAGTGCTGAACAATCAGTTTGATCGACGAATTCTGTCCTTCCAAGTTGGTAATTTTCACAAAATACACCCCATTACTTAGATCTTGTATCGGAATTCCAACGCCTTGCTCACCAGAGCCTAGATGGGTTTTGTATTGCAATTGAGATTGTAAATTATACAATTCGATGTTCCAATCCGATGATGCTGCGCCTTTGGAGCGACTGAGTACAACGATATTGGATCCTGGGTTGGGATATAAGTTTGCCGCAATTGATTCAATAGACTTGACGTTTGAAGAGGTTTTTTTCGTATTCAAAGAATTTGCCCACATCAAACCACCTCTACCCAATCCAAATACCATCTCTTGCAATGAATCACCCGTTAATTCGGCAAATGCTGGGACAACGCGCGAACCCATTTTAGGCATCGTAGAATCCGCAACGGTGTATTGGAAGAACCAGCTGCTATCTTCAAGTAATGAATCTGTATACGGATGGCCATCAATTTGATATAATCTAGTATAACCATACGCAGTACCAACAATAAACTCCTGCTTACCATCGCGATTTAGGTCCGTCACTCGAGGAACTGCATAACCAAAGGCTTTCCATTCACCAGGGGTTACATCTTCTCTCCATTCATTGCCACGAGCACCCCATGCATTTCTAGATTTTAGAGTGAAGTTATTATAGGTCTTATTTGCAGCCTCAAACAATGAAACGCGACCGTTGTAGTAACCAACCAACAAATCCATGTTACCATCGGCGTTGTAATCATAGAGAAATGGCGCCGCATTTGTCTCTCCCATTTCTAGCGATACTTTTAATAAATCACTGGTTTTATAAACCCATTTCACCGGCTTATTTACTCCCGCTGTATTTTCATAAAAAGCAATCCTACCATTGATCAATCCGATTATCAAATCCATGTCACCGTCACTATCTATATCGCCCACACTTGGAATGATATGACGATATGTAGAATCTGCCGAATCGGAGAATTTCATAAAGTCGCGGTCCTTGATAGAATAAACTGGATTTTTAGCATTGCCTGTGTTCTCAAAAAATGCAATTCGATCTCGTAATCCTTTTGTAATTTCATAATCACCATTGTTGGCAACGAGCAAATCTTGGTCACCATCGGCATCTACATCAACAAATACGGGTGCTGTCCTTGCACCTAAATCCAACGTTTTATCGGTAAACAAGGTAGATTTCTCATACTGAAAATTGGGCTTATTGCTCAGACCCAAATTTTTGTAATACCATATTTGGTTGGTTTCTTTGACATCGGTAAAGTTGTTTGGAGCAATCACTAGATCCTGAACGCCATCACCACTAATATCTACCAAATAACCCGCTGGAAACATGATTTGGTTTGCGGCGACAGTATTTCTGGGGAAAATGGTATCATAAGCAACCATAGTATCGTAATAAGATTTGGCCTGGGCTTTACCATTCTTCAAGTAGGTGAATCTTGGGAAACCGATATTTGAAATCATCAATTCCTTATCTCCGTCGGCGTCGGCATCGTACATCAAACAAGTTGCACCGCCTGTATGTCGTGGCTTGAGTTTGTCTTTGTAAGGACATTCACCTAGTAAAATTGAATTATCGAACCCCTCATTAAAATACCCAAAACAAACATCCATAATTTGAAACTCAAATGTGTCTTTTGGCCATTTTTTCTCAGCGCGGACATCTTTGAACAATCGGTAGGTATAATTGCCTTGATCGTATGATAAAATGTCCAAGTCCCCATCCCCATCGATGTCGGAAATTTCCGGCATATCAAACTTTGAAAAACTCAATGGGTTGTACAAGTTAAAAAAGGTAGAATCAAACTGATTTCTATAATACCAAGGGCCGATCCCATTAAACTTCAACTTATTGGTTCCGGAGGTCGTTTGGTTAATGTAAATAAGCATATTGCTACTTTCAGACATGGTGAAAATATCCCATTTCCCGTCGCTATTGATATCAGCAGTTTTGTAGTAATACAGACCTTTTGGAAGCGATGCTTCATATTCTGGCGCGTATTGAAACACATCATTCTCAAGTCTCAAATATGGCATAACCTTAGAATCATACCGATCAAAAACGATGATATCCAACAACTTATCTCCATTCAGATCCATGTGTTGGAATTGAGGAGAATTAAACCCACCCCAAAAAGGGCTTTCGATTTGTTTGGCTCCATCAAAAATCTTAAATCCATTTGAATTGCTGCGATAGTTCAATTGCGCGTGAACAGCTGTAAATGAAAATAGTAGAATAATACTTAGTAATAATTTACGCATAGGGATTGTTTCGTGAATATAACACAGACAAACTATAGATTCAATCTGTGGTATGGTATTCTTTGAATAAATGTAAAAATCAATCAGTGGCTCTGAAAAATTGGCCATCCGATTTTTTGGGGATTTATTGTTTGCATTCCCGTATCGAATTGAATTAGGTTTGAAATATGGAATGGTCGGACTTCATCGATAGCGTATACCCCACTTTTATTGAATCAAATTACCAGTTGTGCACAGATTCTAGGGCTCTAAAACCTGGGGATGTGTTTTTGTGCCTAAAGGGCGACCGATTTGACGGAAACCAGTTTGCAGTGCAAGCCATCGAACAAGGCGCTCGCCTAGTAATCGTGGATAGTGAAGCTTTAAAAATCGACAACCGCTTTTTATACGTTGAAAATAGCCTCATCGCATTGCAGCAATTGGCCAAACACCATTTTGCCCAATTGTCGTGCAAGAAAATAATTGTTGGAGGTAGCAATGGAAAAACAACGACGAAAGAAGTCAGCAAGACAGTTTTAAGTGCCGCTGGCATCACCTTGGCGACCCCAGGGAATTGGAACAATCACATTGGTGTTCCCTTGACATTATTGAGCATCACCCCATCGCACGAATACGCCATCATTGAACTTGGGACCAATCACCCTGGTGAGATGAAAGTGCTTTGCGATTTGATTTACCCAGACGCTGGCATCATCACCAATATCGGAAAAGAACATTTGGAAGGTTTCGGAGATATCGAAACAGTTGCCAAAGAAGAAAGTGAAGTGTACCTCAGCTTGATGTCGAGCCATGGCTTGGCTATCGTCAACATCGATGATTCTTGGTTAAACTCCATGAAGAAGCGATTGGACAAACAATTAACTATCAGCACATTAAACAAAGACGCTGATTTCTACGTAGACATTCACGATGAAATGCCTTTGCTGACATTTGATTTCTATCACAATCAAGTTAATGTGGGTTCTTTCTCTTCTACTTTGAGTGGGCGATACAATGCCTATAATTTACTTTTCGGCTCTGCATTGGGCGTTTTTTATGGCTTGGATGCGCATCAATCTATGTCGTTGGCATGTCAATACGTCCCAAGCAACAACCGCAGCGAATGGCGCACGATAAATGGAATTCAGATCTTCCTTGACGCTTACAATGCAAATCCTAGCTCAATGACATTTGCCATAGAGTCTTTTGCAACGTTGAAGGGCAATAAGCAACTATTCTTAGGCGATATGCTTGAACTTGGCGATCACAGCGAAACTGAACATAAGGCGTTGCTCGATTTATGTACATCATTGGGTATTGAACAAAACACTTTTATCGTTGGCGATGAATTCTGCCATGCCTGCCCCAACCACCCTTATCGCTTTAAAACGATAGATTCATTACTCGCTTGGCTTGATACGCATCCCATCGAAACGGAATATGCTTTTATTAAGGGAAGTCGCGGAATCAAAATGGAAAGAGTGCTTGAGCATTTTCAATCCAAATAAAAAAGGAGGAAATTTCTTTCCTCCTCAGTAATAAATTCTTTTGGATTAACTTAGAATCCGTAGGTGTTATATAACGACACGGCGCCAGTTGCCAACATATTCAACAAGGCCAAAGGAATCATTGATTTCCAACCCAATCGCATTAATTGATCGTATCTGAAACGTGGCAATGTCCAACGAATCCACATAAATAGGAATACGAAGAAGAATATTTTACCGAACATCACCGCAACTTGCGCCAATCCCAACCAGGTAGGATCCGTGATCAAATGCATACCTGGGAAATTATATCCTCCAAAGTAAACACAAGCCATTACAGCGCTAGAGATAAACATGTTGATGTATTCTGCAAATAGGTAGAAACCCAATTTCATAGAAGAGTATTCTACGTGATACCCCCCTATCAATTCAGTTTCACATTCCGCCAAATCAAAGGGTGCACGGTTGCATTCCGCCAAAGCACACGTCAAGAATAGTAAAAATCCCAATGGCTGATACCAAACATTCCAGTTAAGTCCTTGCTGCTGCTCAACCATCTCTTTCAAACTCAGAGTTCCGCTCATCATCACCACTGCGATCAAGGCCAAGCCCATACTGAGCTCATAACTAATCATTTGCGCACTCGCACGAATCGCGCCGTACAATGAATATTTATTGTTCGATGCCCATCCGCCGATCATGATACCATAAACTCCGATACTCACGATACCCATGATATACAAAATACCGATGTTGACATCGGCAACTTGTAATTGAACTGTTCTACCGAAAATCGGCAATGAAGTACCCCATGGAATAACTGCACTGGTAATGGTAGCAACAATCATCGCGATGCCAGGACCCAAAATAAAGAGCCATTTCTCGGCATTTTTAGGAATGATTTCTTCCTTAAACAACAATTTACCACCATCGGCAAAGGGCTGAAAAATACCAAATGGACCTACCCGGTTTGGACCCAAACGATCCTGAAAGAACGCGGCAATTTTGCGTTCGCCGAATGTGAAGTATAACGCCATCACCAACGTAATCATCAAGATAACTACAATGAGAATGAGTTTTTCTAAAAATAATGCACTATCCATATCCGTCTTATGCTTTGTTTAATAATGGTGTATGCGCCGGTGCTTCTACCTCGTAATGGTTGGCAGAAATCACTGAATTACGATCAATATGTCGAGGCCCTTCAATTGTCCAATCGGATTTTTCTTTCTTTTCGAAACGACACTCATTGCAAATAAACTCTTTCACTTCACCGTATTGATCTTTGCGAGCAGTCACACGAGCCACTTCATCGCCGATCATCCAAACGACCGCTTTTCCAGAACAACATTTGCAGTCTCTATGGGCATCCATAGGTTTTGTATACCAAACACGAGAACGGAATCTAAACGTTTTATCTGTTAGTGCGCCCACAGGACAAACATCGATCACGTTTCCAATGAATTCATTTTTTAAATTCTTTTCGATAAGAGTTCCGATTTCCGCAGCATCGCCACGTTTAAGTACACCATGCTCGCGCTTATCTGTCAATTGGTTGGCAGTATAAACACAACGATAACACAAGATACAGCGGGTCATATGCAATTTGATATACTCACCAATATCTACCTTATCAAAGG
>CANHXF010000100.1 GCA_947464515.1 Flavobacteriales bacterium | reverse complement strand
TGGTTTAAAGGCTGGGTCCATTTTCCAAGATATCCTTTCCAAGCGAGCCAAATGGCAAGGCCTACAACGGTTAGGGTAATTAGGTTGGCGTTGTGCATAACGGCGGAGATGATGATTACCAATGCACATGCTATAGAACTACGTAATGTTGTGGTTTGAAGAAAAAGTAGGACGAAAATGCAGAGTATTGCGGTAAAAATATCGGGCATCGCCTGGAGTAAAAACCAGGGCATGGAGGTGAGAAAGCAGGCGCATAGCCACATCGACAAGAAAATCCATCGTTGTTTTAATGTCAATGGGTAGTCTAATTTTTCGGGGTTTGATGGCTGCAAAGTGGGAAACAACTTTTTCACGAGTTGGAAGATGCCCACGAAGAGTAAAATTAATGGGGGAAGAACAACGATTTCGCCGAGTATGGGTTGGGTAAAGAGCGACATCAAATCGTTCAATCCGCGTATATATAGACTATAGAATACGGATCGATCCAAGGGGATGGATAGACTACGGGCGGTCATTAGGTAGGCTCCGCTGTCTGATGTGTAAAGGAGACAACCCCCGGCTGCAAAAAAGAAAGGCAATATACCTAGGAAAGATAAATTAATGGGCCATTCGCGGGCCAATTTGCTGTTTTGAAACCAACGCTTAAGCGCTTTCATGGGAGGAATTATTCCCCGAAGTACTCCACAAAATTATTTTGTGTTTCCCAAAGGGTGATTTTATGCAAGGCCACGCCCACAGGTAGTTTGGGTGTAAGTCTCTGCCAAATGGCAACAGCAACGGTTTCGATACTAGGCATAGTGTCTTTTAGCCAAGGCACATCGAGGTTTAAATTTTGATGATCTAGGTGGTCGATGACTTCTTCGCGAATTATCACCTTGAGTACTTTGAGGTCGATTACACATCCCGTATCCGGATTGGGTTGACCTTTTACGCAAACGTATAAATCGAAATTATGACCGTGAAAATGGGGGTTCGCGCACTTGCCAAAGACTTCAGAATTTTTTTTTTCACTCCATGTAGGGTTCCACAACCGATGAGCGGCGTTGAAATGTTCTTTTCGGGTTAGGTAAAGCGTTGGCATCGTTTTGCGGGTGCAAAATTACTTCGTTTTTTTGATTTCTCTCAGCACAAAAGTATCTGGCAAGGAATATCGTACTAAACTACCCGACATTGCATCGATCATCCAGTTCCAAGGGATGATAAAATTGAGACCGGCGGATTCGTTGAATCTGGGTTTTAGTATTTGTTTACTTGGTTCGTATTGAGGAAGAATGGTTGTGATTACTAGGCTGTCTTTGAGTGGTCTGCGCACTTTGATGAAGCAGGGTGTGATGCCTGAAATGGTAGAGTCAGGAACTAGGGTTTTGATGGTTTGGGTTGCCATCGCAGTTGAATTGGTGTCGTTTTGCGATTCCAAAGGGACTTTTGTCACGGTGATTCGAGCGACGTGAATGCTAGCGCCAGGAGGGTTTGAAACGATATAGAGCGCTTGTTGTTTTCCTGTAATGATTGTAGCGCAGCTAAATATTCCTAGCGTGACCACAATCAAAACGGGTATTATGATTTTTGTCCGTACCAATTGGCGAGTTGATTTACTGTAAATCGAATATCGTCTTCGGTATTTTGTTTTCCAAAACTGAATCGCACTGTAGTTCTGTTTGTGCCCGGGTAGAGGGAATTGATGACGTGACTTCCGCCTGTGGCGCCGCTAGAACAAGCGCTTCCGCCGCTAGCAGAAATTCCTGCCAAATCCAGATTGAAAAGTATCATGCTGCCTGCTTCATTGGGAGGAAGGGAAACGCTTAAAACAGTGTAGAGAGAGCTCCCTTCCGCATCGCCATTGAAGGAAACTTCAGGAATCGACTCTCTAAGCAATTGAATCATAAGGCCTTTGATGTTTTCGAGATGCGCCTTTTTGGCGTCCATTTCGCGGTAGGCAATCTCCAATGCCTTGGCCAATCCCACAATGCCAATTACGTTTTCAGTCCCGCCACGCATTTCGCGCTCTTGTGCACCGCCGGTAATTTGCGGATGTATTCTATTTTTTTTGTTGATGTAAATGAATCCAACGCCTTTGGGTCCATTGAATTTGTGTGCTGCTCCGGCAAGGAAGTCGATGTGACCTTGACTTAAATCAAAACGATACTGCCCCATGGTCTGAACGGTATCGCAATGAAAAATTCCACCTGCTTGGTGCACCATTTGACCAACGGTTTCGATATCGATGATGTTTCCGATTTCGTTGTTGGCATGCATCAAACTAACGAGGGGTTTTGTGGTTGAATTCAATAGCGTTTGCAAATGCGCCAAATCAATATGACCATTGGGAAGCAGATTTACCATGTGCAATCCGATGCCATTTTTATGATGCAATTCTTCTACGGTATGCAAAACCGCGTGGTGTTCGATGGTTGAGGAGATGATATTTTCGACGCCCAAATTGGCCACACTGCCTCTAATTGCTAGGTTGTCGGCTTCGGTACCACCGCTAGTAAAGAAAATTTCACCGGGTGAGCAGCCCAACATTTTGGCGATGCTGCCGCGTGCTTCTTCGATTAGCCCTTTCACTTTTCTGCCATGGGCATGGGTTGAGCTAGGGTTTCCGAAATGGTCACGCATCACGGGGATCATCGCTTCTACAACTTCTTCCGCGATAGGTGTTGTGGCGGCGTTATCCAGGTAAATTCTTTGGGCAGTTGTCATATCCGGTCATTTAAATTTAGGTATCCCAAGAATTTATAGCACAATTTTGCCATGGTAAACTCGGTAAGTATATCGTTTTCACGCGGTGCGATTTCTACAATATCGAACCCCACTACTTTTTTGCGTTCTGCCACTCTTCTGAGCAACTTGCATCCTTGAATCCAAGTCAGTCCTCCGGGTTCTGCGGTGCCCACTGCGGGTGCTACGGAAGGGTCGAAACCATCGGCATCAATCGTTACATAAACCACATCGCCTAGTTTGTCGATGCAGTCATCAATCCAAACATCGTTGTCCCACAAATCATGGGCATACCAAGTGTGGATGTTATCGGACGATTTAATCAGATTACTTTCTTCGATGCATTGGGCGCGAATACCCACTTGAACCAAATTTAAACCCATGTCGTGGATTCGATGCATCACACTGGCATGCGAGTATGGATTCCCGTTATAAGCCGCTCTGAGGTCGCTGTGCGCATCAATTTGCAAAACGCTGATTGATGGGTATTTCTCGGCATAGGCTTGCATAAAACCGTAGGTTACGGTGTGTTCTGAGCCGAGTGAAACTACGAATTTGTTTAGATTGAGGAGTTCGCGGGTTTGGTTTGCGATAAGTTCTACGGCATCGGCGTCGATTTTGCCAGTAAAATCAATGGGTTGCAGGGTAGCAATTCCAAAATTCTTATACGCTTCACGATCGATTTCTTCGTCGTAGAATTCCACGAAATGACTTGCTTCCACCATTGCAGCTGGACCTTTATCGGACCCCATGAGGTAGGAACTTGAGTATTCGTAGGGAATTTGTTGAATCACCACCTTTGCATTTTCAAGGGTAGCTAATTCTTTTTCTGGGAAGGCTAAGAAACCTTCCTCGGCTGACATCAACGGTTGCATCCGTGAGATTATTTTACACGTTCAACATAGGATCCCGTTTTGGTATCCACTTTGATTTTTTCTCCGATATTCACAAAAAGTGGCACCATTACTACGGCACCGGTTTCGGTGGTTGCGGATTTGAGCGTGTTGGTTGCGGTATCGCCTTTTACGCCAGGTTCAGTATAAGTGATTTCCACGATGGCATGAGAGGGCGCATCCGCCGAAATGGGGGTGTCGCCTTCAAAGGAAATCATCACGGTATCGCCTTCTTTCATGAATTTAGCACCTTCCCCGAACATGAATTTGGCTACGGTAATTTGATCGTAGGTTTCGTTGTCCATACAAACAAAAGCATCGCCATCCGCATAGAGATAGGCCAATTCTTTCACTTCCACGCGGACGATTTCTACAGATTCTCCACTGCGAAAACGATTTTCAGCAGATTTTCCGTCCTTCACGCGACGCATTTTTCCTTGATAGAAAGCGCGCAAATTGCCTGGGGTACGGTGTTGCCATTCGATCACTTGAACGAGTTCGCCGTTGTAGCGAATGAAATTGCCTACAGATACGTCTTGTGTGGTTGCCATAAATTAATTTAGGCAAAAATACGACAATTTTTCTGAATGGATAAATCGGGCGTTACAGCATGATTTTTTTGCCCCATCGGCGCATGCAACGCAGGATAAAAGCCCGGTGATGTATGGCAAATGCGCTGTTCATTCCGCAACTTCTTGGACATGGCAGTAGGCTGGCCAATTTAGCGGATTGTGTTTTGGTGAGCGAGCTCGCCGATTTATTGAAGTAGTATTGCGATGCGGCTTCTACGCCAAAAATGGGTCGGATTTTGTCATATTCTTCTGCGTTTTCATTCACCGATGTTCGGTCAGTTTGGTTGTATCTGTAAAAACTGTCTTCAGTTGGACCCAGTTCGATGATGTTTAGATAGACTTCCAAAATGCGCTCTTTGCTCCAAAGTCCTTCTATCAGCAGTGTAAACCAAACTTCGAGTCCTTTTCGGATCCAGGAACGACCTTCCCAGAGGAATACATTTTTGGCTGTTTGTTGACTGATGGTGCTGGCTCCGCGCGTTTTGCCGCCTTTGATATTGTGTTCGATGGCTTTTTCGATGGCTTTAAAATCAAAACCCATATGGTCTTTGAATCGTTGGTCCTCACCGCAGATCACAGCCATTTTCATATTGTCGGCGATTTGATCATAGTCCACCCATTCTTGTCGTGCGGCGGTGGAGTATTCACTTTCTCTCGACTCAATCAGTAAGGTGGTGGGGGGATTGATAAATCGGTAGGCAACCACCCATAAAAGACATATCGAAACGAAGGCTAGGATGATGCGAAATATCCATTTAAAAACGGTGCGAAATAATAAGAGTGTCAGCATCAGAATCCTTGAATTCCGTTAACGGTTGTGTATTTCAGCACGTTATTTTTATCCGGATAGATCCGTTTAAATGCGCTTTGTACCATCAGCGTGGCTTCGTGAAAACCGCAAAGTATCAATTTTAGTTTGCCTGGATACGTATTGACATCTCCAATGGCGTAAATGCCAGGGATGTTGGTGCTGTAATCCAAGGTATTTACTTCGATGGCAGATTTGCTGATATTCAGTCCCCATTCGGCAATCGGTCCTAGTTTGGGCGATAGGCCAAATAATGGCAAGAAATAATCGCAATCGACCCAGGTTAATTCTTCTTTTTCGTCGGTTGTAATACCCACGCGAGTTAAACCTTGGTTGTTTTCATCGCCTGCCAACTGCGTCACTTCGCTGTTTACCATCAAATTAATTTCTCCATTGGAAGCCATGTCCATCACTTTTTGAACGGAGTCCAAATGGCCGCGGAATTGGGTCCTTCGGTGTATCATAGTAATTTCACTGGCCACGTCTTTTAAGAATATCGTCCAGTCCAAAGCAGAGTCACCACCACCGGCAATTACGATGCGTTTATTGCGAAATTTTTCGGGGTCTTTGACGATGTATTCCACGCCTTGATTTTCGAATGCGGAGAGATTTTCGATGGGAGGTTTTCGCGGTTCAAAGCAGCCCAACCCACCCGCAATGGCGATGTTTGGCGCTTTATGTACTGTTCCCAAATTTGTGGTTACGATAAAATGGCCTTCGGGGGTTTGTTCGATGCTTTCGGCCCGCTCGCCCAAAGTAAATCCGGGTTTAAATGGTGCGGCTTGTTCCATTAAGTTGGTGATCAAGTCCCCTGCAAGTACACTCGGAAAACCAGGGATATCGTAGATGGGTTTTTTGGGATAAATCTCCGTCAACTGCCCTCCCGGTTCCGCCAATACATCAATCAAATGGCATCGTAATTTGAGTAGTCCTGCTTCAAAAATGGCGAAAAGTCCAACTGGACCAGCGCCTATAATGATGATATCGGTTTCAATGGTTTGTTTCTCTGTCATTTCTGTCAATCGTTAATAATCAAAAACGCGAATGAGGCCTTCTTTTCGGTATTCAAATACGGATCGACCGACATCAATTCGGCTTCCTAATTTGAGTTTGCTGAGGCCACTAATTTCCGCATCGATGGTATAAATGTTTCCGCCCGATTTTGCTGCGAGTTCAACATAATGGGGGTGAATCTTATCGGTCACACCGCAAAGGATAATATTCACAGGTTTTGTGACCTGTTTGATAAGTGTGATGTCTTTGATGGGCGCATTGTTGTCGGCAATCATGATAAAACTATCAATCATGGGCCATTTTTTTTGTGTAGCGATCAACGCTTCGATGTTGTTTTCTGGTAAATCGCCTCCATTACCTCGCCGCATTGCCGTTTTCATCAAGGAATAAGCGGTATCAAAAACATGGGTTTCGGCCATGTGAATTCCACCGGTAAAGCCTATTCGTTTTAACATGTCGGGCGCTTCGTTGCCATCGTTAAAGAATACAATTCTACCGTTTTCGAGGCAGGATTTGGAATGCTTCATCCACAACATGACTTGAGCTGTGTAAGGGGTCATACTGCCAGTAACATCCACCAAAACTGCATATTTTCCACTCCAATTCTTTCGGGTAAGGATTTTGAATTCGTCTGTTTTTCTTAGGCCAAAAGTGTCAAAGAAT
>CANHXF010000099.1 GCA_947464515.1 Flavobacteriales bacterium | reverse complement strand
TACCTCTATCACTCCGCGATACCCTATCTGCCTTCACCAGCTGCGATTCGGTGTTCACGTTATTGGTCATCAGCCACAACATTAAGTCCGATTTTTCGATTGACTCGTCCCAGTTTCCAACGCTCAAATTCATCAGCAAAACCAACAACGCCAAGCAATGGATCTGGGATTTTGGGGACCTAAACAGCAGCAACATGCAAAGTCCCACTCACACCTATCTCAAATCCTTTCAGTGGATCAGCTACAAGGTTTGCTTGGTGGTGAGGGACTCATTTGGTTGCGATGACACGCTTTGTCTCAATCTGCCCATCAAACCCGAGGCCGAAATCCAAATCCCAGAAGGCATTTCCCCCAACGGCGATGGCATAAACGACTCTTTGATGATTCCCGGACTCTGGGCCTTCCCAAAAGCATCATGGGTAATATTTAATCGCTGGGGTCAAGTGGTCTTTGAGTCCAATGCCCAACAAAACATCGCGTGGGACGGCCGCAATCACGCATCAAAGCAAAGCAACGAACCAACAGACCTACTCCCCGAGGGCGTTTACTTCATCGTCTTCAACTACAACGACGGTCATCGACCAAACCTATCAAAGAATATTTATTTGAAGCGGTAAAACATACAAATATGTTTTATATTCGTTAAGAAATTTAAATCTCCAATTCTTTAATCATGAAAAAATACATCATTTTTTTGTCATTAGTTCTTTTTCTATCATCGCAACCAAGCAAGGCACAATGCACGTGGACAATAAAATGGGGTTTGGATTGCACTTCGCCAATTATAGCAGTTCAAGGGTGTGGTTCCACTTCATCTGTGACTAGTTTCATTTGCAATTCTCCGACAGATCCCGACTGCGGATGTAACGACGTCCCGGTTTTTGCATTGAAAACTGTAGGTGCTATTAATCCATTATGTAATTGTGATTGCTCCAATGTATACATCTTACTAAATGGTGTACCTTTCTACAACGGTGATATTTTTTGCTGTGGTTCTCCAGGAGATATTTGTATTCCTTGTAAATGTGGGAAAATAGTAATCGACTGCAACAACAAGATTATTTCTTTTGAAGATCCTTGTCCATGAAAATAAAATCAATCATTACAGCCGCATGTTTAATTATTGGATGTGTTATCAACGCCCAGATCCCAACACCCAAAGTTCAATGGATAAAGGAAGTCCAAAATTTCGGTAAACGAAAAACTGGACTATGGCAAATTCCTCAAGCAAGGAAAGTTGTGTTTGATAGTTTGGGTAATATCTATTCTCTGTTTAACATTGGCGACTCACTGCGATTAACAAATGGGGTTTATCGCAAATCAGACGGTTACAATACTGTATTAACCAAAATTAATAAATCCAACGCCTCCAATGCATGGGCTTATCCATTTAAATCTAATGATTCTTCGATGTCCTTGATTGATATTGTAATCACAAGCAATAATCAAATCACATTATTGGTGCAGAATTCAGGGGCTGGAAGTTACAGAGGTACCAATTACCCTTCAAACGCAAGGCTATTTTCATTTAATACCAACGGTGATTTTCTGTGGTTTAAAACTGGCTTTAGTATCCAAGAGCTTAGAACCGTAAATCAAAATAAAATTGCACTTGGATATTACAAATCTTCATCCGACACTAATTTTAGCGAACTCAAATTAGACTCCATCGGCGGGTATTATTCATTGGAGATCAATAATTTCGGACAGGTAATAAATGCCCAATATCTAGGCACGGGAGGCACTTCAAGGACGATTGCATTTTCCAATCAGTCGATTCTTTTACAGGTCGAAATATCCAAGTCGAGCAGTTTTCGCAACAAATTCTCCGTTTACAAAGCAACTGACCAACGCACATCACCTGCCGGTGGAAATCTCATCGATGTAATTACCTTTTGTTATGCAAAAAACGGCAACCTCCTATGGGTGAAACGGGCCGACAGTTCAGGTGCAAGAGCAAATAGAAACAACTTCTGTTCAGACAATCATGGAAACGTTTATTTGGGTTTAATTTATAAACGAAACTGTAATTGGTTGGGTAAAAAACTCAAAGTACCTTTTGCTGGAGACCCAAACTGTGCTATGGCGATACTTAATGAAACTACTGGAAGTCCCAAAAAATTCTTTATTTGCGACTCCAATTCCTACAGTCCCATAATTCAATTTGAATTGATAGAGGGATGCAATAATTTAGGACCAAGATTGCGCCTTAATGGATGTCCTTCTTCTCTTTGGCCGAACCTCCCAGATTCAATTAAAAATTCGTCTGGAAGTATGTGTATTTTGTTTGATTTAAATGGGAACTACAAACAAGCTTGGCAAGATGAAGGGGCCGCTTATAACTATAGTTTCTTTGATCCTAGTAGCTGTGCATACCACCTGCCATTGAACGCATTTAACGCACCGTTTAACTTTTTTGGTTCAGACATATACAACACAACAGGGAACACCATTGCGGTCGCCTATGCGCAATTATCTAAAAACAAGGCTTCTAGCCATGTAATTACAAAATCACCCGTAAAAATTGGTCCCATTCCTTCAGAAAAAGACCAATGGAATATTCAATCTTCCTCGGCCTTTCAAGACATTTTTATATGGGATCTGAATGGAAAATTGCTCCAACAAATCAATTTGGATGCACCAAACACTGAAGCAATCATCAGCTACCCTAACCCAAACAAGCAAGTATTTATTTTTGGTATTCAGCAAATCAATGGTAATGTGATGCATCGACAGTTAGTGTACTGAAGACTAATCCTTTGCCAATCTTTTTATCACTATTACGACTCGATTTTTTCAATCAAACCGATTCCAATACAAACAAGAAAACTTACTACGACTACCTATCTATCAAAGTCTTACCGCAACTCCCATAAACCCACGTTCTCCAAGTGATGGGTGTGTGAACATGCTAGTCTTTGAATCCAATGCCCAACAAAACATCGCGTGGGATGGCAAAAGCAATGTATCCGATAGGGGGAATGTTGCCTCTGCCAACAACATTTCAAGCCAATCTCAAAACAACACCCTGCTTCCCGAAGGCATCTATTTTATCGTTTTTGAATACAGTGACGGTCTTCACAAAAACATCTCGGTGGATGTTTATCTGAAACGTTAATGGTATTTCTTGAGTTCATAAACATCACAAGGCACAAAGTATACAGGCCTGCGAGCGAAGTGCAGGGCTTCTTCCCGAAAGGAACGTTTAATTTCGCAATATTGTCAAACAAAAATTTTAGATCACCCAAAATTTTGCGTTTGCGATTAACGTCGAGTTAATAAATAATTGACAGCATCATAGTACAATTACCTGTCGGTGATTTGGCATTTGCAATATATTGAACTTTCTGTGTTGAGGTGGTCGATGCACATGTACAATCAGCAATACCAGATGGACCACCAACAATTACTGTCACCATACTAGGTGTGCAAACTGTACTATTGAAAACTACACTGTGAGGAATTCCAGAATGACATGTACCATTACTAGGTGTTATTCCAGATTTAAATGAACCGAAAACAAGTATTGAGCCTGAAGAATCCTTCACTTGCCAAATACCCGTTGTACAAGGAACTATCATATTTTGTTCTTCGATTTCGAATGTCTGCGCGCTGCATACTTGAACAAAAAGTAATAAAATAAAAATCAAGAACTTATTTTTCATAATATTTGTAGAACAAGTATAAAATAAAAACATGAGAGTTAAAATAATACTACTTACTTTTTTTACACTCGCGTCAATACTAAAAAGCCAAACACAGTTTGTCAACACCAACCCCTTTCCGCTGCATTATTTCATTGAAAATAAGGGTCAATTCAATTCCAATAGTGAATTTTCCGCTGCACCAGATTTTGAATTGAATGACAAAGATTGTGACATCCAAATATTTAAAAATGGTTTTTCTTGTGTAGCGGGAAGCAAACAAATATCTCAAATTTTCACAAACACAAACCCCAATGCAACGATCATCGTAGAGGGTAAAACCCAACATTATTTTAGCTATGGTCTGGCCAAATTGAACGCATATGGTTACGCATCTGTTACCATCCAAAATCTCTACCCCAATATTGATATTAGATATGAAGTACATCCAGAAATAACCACCGGATTCAAATACTCTATTATTTTAAAAAAAGGATCCAATATTTCTGATATTTCATGGAAAATTACTGGTGATGATTCCTCTACTTGGAGTTCTACGGCCAAGACCACAATTATATCCAAATATTTAATCATCAACCAAACTGAATGGAAGGTTTACGACGAAATAGGCACGCCAGTTTCCTTAAGGTTTATTCGCGAAAATGATACTGTAAAACTTCAAATACAATCCTACAAACTGCACGAAGCCTACAACATAGACCCATGGGTTTATACAATAACAAACATGGACACATTAAAATATACGAAGTACCCGTTCTATAGAAATTCTGGAATCAATGCAGATTTTGACGAAGTGGGCAATGTGTATGTTTATGGCGGATGTGGATTAGAGAATTCTGGTTTGTCAGGAAAAAATAACTTATTTAGAATAGCCAAATACAATACCCATGGGGCCCTCAATTGGATTTTTCAAGGAAAAATCGACAGTCTTAATTGGTATAGTAACTCAAATTGGTTTGGCGCAGGGAACTTTCTAGTTACTCCCGGTAAACACAAAATTTACATCACTCAAGATTTCAATGAATTAAACGGAAATAAACTGATTCGACTCGATTCTAATGGAAACTATGACAATTTTATCAGACAACTAAAAACCAAAAAATTAGATTTTAACTATCGTAACGGATTCCGAGTGGATAAATTATTATGTAATTGCACGGACAATTCCTACACTGCGTTTGGATCAGATGCTTGGAGTTCTTATGGTGGCAATGGAAGTGAAGAGTTAATTCTCAAATTTTCTGACACGGGAATTCAGCGTTTTTCTCACCCAGAAAAATGGCAATGGCCAGAAAATCAGCATCAAATTAATAATGCTACCCAAGACCCCAGCGGAAATAGATTTGTGTTATTCGGTCGAAATAAAACACGCACCCAAACCAATAACAATTCATACATCATTGAGACTTCTTTGATAAAAATAAATAAAGGCCTAGACTCTTCAATTTGGTCCCATATATTCCTTGATTCATTTTTAGCTGGTTACGCAAATCGTTTAATTAGCGGAAGAATTTACACAAATTGGAGAGATGTAGCAAAATATGCAGGTGTAAAGAATATTTCTGTCCGGTATTATCCAATTTGGAGCATGAATGCTACTGCATCAGATAAAAATTACATTTTTGTCTATGAAGGAAAAAACCTCTACGGATTTCATGCTAATTCCGGAAAATTACTCGCTGTTGATTCAACAATTTGTGATACCCCACGTCAACAATCCGGTGTCACCGTTGATTATAGCAATCACGTGTTTGTTGGCGGCGATTCAAGCAACATAAAAGTTTTTTATTTTGACGGAAAAAAGTTCACTCCCCAACCTGAAATAGTTCTCATCTCCAAATCTCGCCGTCGCATTCAAGATGTGAAATATGACATCAACAGCAATACACTCATAGTTACCGGGGATAGTTTGATTGCCAAAATCGCCAACCCCTACGTCAGCATCGATTCCACCCTGTTATTCAACTCCAACGGCCCCGCCACCTGCGATGATTTTCTCTTTGTTACCTTGCCCCAATGCGATTCAGCCTCCAAGTATTCATTCGTTTGGACCGATAACAAAACCCAAAAAATCGTTAAGCAAGTCGATTCGCTCAACCACTTTTCAGATACCCTGTTTAACCCCACCGCCGGACAGCAATACACCGTGAAAATCCAGCGCAATTTTCATTGCAAAGGCGCATTTACTCGGTATCAACTTCAGTCCAACCCCAAAAATTTCATCGCCCAGTCGCTGCAATTCTGTGCCGCCGATACATGGATCCACAACGGATTCTCGCATCACCGCGATACCACCTTCACCGACTCCCTCAAAAACCAATACGGCTGCGATTCCCTCATTCAATACAAGCTCACTTTCAAGCCCCGCTCGTTCACTTTTTTAAATCCTAAAATCTGTCGGGGCGATAGTTTCTCCGTTGGCGCGCGGGCTTACCGGACTTCAGGCTCTTACACCGATACTTTCACCAATTTCCGCGGCTGCGATTCTATTGTCAATACGAGCCTTACCGTCCTCACCGACACCACAATTTCTATCAAGACAGCGATTTGTTTGGGCGATACCCTTCGATTCAACAACTTGCCGTTTTTTGCCACTGGCAATTACCAAATCAAAACCTCCCGCACCAACGGCTGTGATTCGGTGATCAATCTTCAGTTGACCGTAAATCCACCCCAATTTGTATCGCAGCAACTCAGCCTTTGCAACACCGATTCCTTTGCCTACCGAAACAAAAAATACCCATTGCCATTATCGCTCAGCGATACCCTATCTGCCTTCACCAGCTGCGATTCGGTGTTCACGTTATCGGTCATCAGCCACAACGTAAAATCTGATTTTTCGATAGACTCATCCCAGTTTCCAATACTCAAATTCATCGGCAAAACCAACAACGCCAAGCAATGGATCTGGGATTTTGGGGACCTCAATGGCAGCAACGTACAAAGTCCCACGCACAGTTATGTCAAATCATTTCTATGGATCAGCTACAAGGTTTGCTTGGTGGTGAGGGACTCATTTGG
>CANHXF010000098.1 GCA_947464515.1 Flavobacteriales bacterium | reverse complement strand
GTGGGTTATTTGCGTTTAGAATCGGGTGCAAAGGTAATTGATGTGGCTTGTGGTAAGGGACGACATGCTGCGCATTTGGCCGAATTGGGCATGGATGTGCTAGGGTTTGACTTGAGCGAAAACAGTATAGAGCAGGCCAAGTTGTTGAATCGCGATGGAGCGAAATTTGTTTGTCATGATATGCGCGAGGATTTTCCTCAGCAGGGTTTTCATGCGGTATTTAATTTGTTTACCAGTTTTGGCTACTTTGATAATTCGCAGGAGGATGAGCGGGTGCTTCAAAATATGCACGATGCGTGTTTGTCGGGGGGATTCGTAATTCAAGATTATTTGAATTCATCGCCTGTTTTGACGCAGTTGCCAGTGGAAGATGTCGTTGAGCGCGGCGGATATCGATTCAAAACCAGGAAACATCAAACAGAAAATCACATCGTAAAGGATATCGAAGTTAGGGACGGCGAGACGGTACATTTATTCCAAGAGCAGGTTCGTGTTTTTTCAAAGGACGATTTGGAGAATTTGCATCGCCAGGCGGGGCTAGAGGTGATTGCGGTATTTGGCGATTATCATTTGGGCGCCTTTGACGAGAAAACTTCGCCAAGAATAGTGTTGGTTTCCAAGAAAAGTTGATCTTCGCTAACGATGTTGTTTGTATTGGATTTTTTTGATCGCGACTTATTTGTGCTGATTAATCAGCGATGGGCGTCTACTACGTTGGATCCGATGATGATCTTCTTGAGCAGTAAATGGGCATTTATCCCATTGTATATTGTGTTTTTTGGGCTTTTTATCAAGCAGTTTGGCAAGAAGTTTTGGATACCCACTTTGCTTACGCTGAGTTCTTTTGGGCTGGCGGATAGTATCAGTTCTAGGATTTGTAAGCCACTTTTTGCCAGGGTTAGGCCGGCATGGCAGGAATCGTTACACCCGAGAACGCCAAATGGATTGCCGGGCAGTAAATATGGATTTGTGAGCAGTCATTCTGCCAATGCGTTTGCGGTGTTTAGCACAGCGATGATGCTTTTGGGTTTGGGACGACGCCCTCGTTTGGCTTTGATGTATTTGGCTTCTTGCATTGCGTATTCACGCGTGTATTTGGGAGTTCACTATGTTGGCGATGTGTTTTTTGGCGCGTTGCTGGGGTTGGGTATCGCTTATGGGTTGCTGTGGTTGTACCGAAATTGGTTATCGCCCCACATGGAGCAGCGATAAGAATCGTTTCGTGGAAGAATCGCCCCGTGAGGATCTGTGAGAAAATATTAACTTCGCACAATGTCTTATGAATTTATTTTGGTCGATGCCCAAGTGGCGCCTTTTGTCGCGAAGATTCAATTGAATCGTCCCAAGGAATTGAATGCATTGAATTTGCAGTTGATGGGGGAGATTCGGGATGCTTTGTTGATGTTGGATGCCGACGATTCGGTTCGTGCGATTGTGATTACGGGGAATGAGAGGGCGTTTGCGGCGGGGGCAGATATCAAACAGATGGCAGGAAGAACGGCGGTTGATATGTTGAAAATTGACCAGTTTTCTACGTGGGACAGCATTCGTAAAACAAAAAAGCCAATCATTGCAGCGGTGTCGGGATTTGCCTTAGGCGGTGGATGCGAACTTTGTATGTTGTGCGATATGATTGTGGCCAGTGAAACGGCACAATTTGGTCAGCCCGAAATCAATATTGGTGTGATGCCCGGTGCGGGTGGAACGCAGCGTTTGACCAGAGCGGTGGGTAAGGTTAGGGCGATGGAAATGGTGTTGACGGGTAAGTTTATCAGTGCGGAGGAGGCGAAAGCGGCTGGGTTGATTAATAAGATCGTACCGGTGGAATTGTATTTGGACGAGGCCATTAAATTGGCTTCAGATATCGCGGGGAAATCGCCCATTGCGGTTCAAATGGCCAAGGAGAGTGTCTTGAAGGCGTTTGATTCGCATTTGCAAGAGGGTTTGTATTTTGAGCGCAAGAATTTCTATATGTTGTTTGCCACTGAAGATCAGAAAGAGGGCATGGCGGCATTTGTTGAAAAGCGTAAGCCTGATTTCAAGGGTAAATAAGAGTACCTTTCTACCGTCAAATTTCTGGTCACGGGAAAGATTACTCGTAGCCTGTTTTTTGAAATGGTTAGATTATAAAAAGAGAGGGCCTCGTCATTGACGAGGCCCTCTCTTTTTATGTGAATTCCCATTGGAGGGAAATCTAAATTATTTTACGTCGGTGTATACTGTGTTAACCAAGTAGTAAGGCTTAGTAGTATCGTTAACTTTTCTCCAAACAGCGATAACTACGCCAGTGTTTGCTGGATTCCAGTTCCACCATGGCAAGCCAAAAGTAGCGTATTTGTCTTTTACTGATTGAGGAATTGCAGAGAAAGTCCAATCGATTGTCTTTTCAACTTCTGCGTTTGCAGCAGGGCTAGTCATAGAAGCAGCAGTTGAGAAAGCAACTGGAGCACCAGCAGCATTTTTCAAAGCAGAAGCACGGATTACGCGCTCGTGTGCTGTAGATACATCACCAGAACCTGTAACGGTTTGTAATGCAGTAACAGATTTTTCAACAATAAATGCAGAAATATAATAATCACTTCCAGCTTCAGGAGCGAAAGCTTTCAATTTATATTTGATGCTCAAATTTTGACCGCTTGCAGAAGCACTTGCAGCTACACCGATTTCAACTGGGATAGAATTGGCATTAACCGCACTGCTTTGGATATCAGCCAATTTGATGTTACTGCTACCAATCAATGAGTTGTTCAACCAAAAAGTAGGGATTGAATATTGGCCTGTAGAAGCATCGATGTTAGAAACCGTATACAAAAATTGTTGTGCGAAAGGAGCAATGAACAATGTATCGTTACTAGGCTTTGTCCACATTGGAACCAAACGAGAAGAAGCAGAAGAATGATAATCTACAGGAACGATATTGTCGATATCGTTGGCAGCAACCAATTTCTTGAATTCTGGCATCGCGTAAAGACCGCAAGGACCACACCATGTAGCAGTGTGATACACTACCAAAGAACGTTGTTTCTTAGCAACGGTTAAAGAGGCTGCAGTTGAACCACCATCTGGGTTCTCTGGCTTACAGCTCTGCATCATTCCAGCCAATCCGGCAGCAACGACAGCTAAAAGGAGTAATTTTTTCATATTCGTTTGTTTCAATTTTTTGTTAGGAAAGCGAATTAACACCATTTTGTACATATTAACAACTTTTTTCTACCTACAATTGAGCGAAAACGCAAACAACTGACGTGTGTATTACCTTTGCTTTTATGTCGGGGATTATTGCCAAAAATAGCTTTTGGGCATCCATTGTAAATTACAGTGGGAGTTTGGTGGGGTTATTTACGACATTTTATTTATTTCCCTTGGTGTTTACCACGAGTGAAAATGGGGTTTTTCGTCTGTTTATTGAGATGGGTGCTTTGTTGGCTGGTGTGGCTCAGTTGGGTACGGGATATTCGATTTGGAAGTTTTTTCCGCGATTTAAAAATGAAAATGGCCATAATGGTGTCGGGTTTTGGTTATTGTTGATTCCTGCCATTGGTTTTTTATTCGTCGCCTTATTATTACTAACCGGACAATCCTGGGTGGTGGCGTATTTGGGAAAGAATTCCAGTGATTTTTTGCCCTATTACCATTGGTTGATACCCTTCGTATTTTTCTTCGTATTCAACACCGTATTTGAGATCTTTTCGGCATCGCTGGGGAAAATCGTATTTGCCTCATTCCTAAGGGAAAATGTAGTACGCGTCCTTCTGGGTTTATTGGGTTGGCTTTATTATATAGGCAAGGTGGATTTTGGCCAGACCATGCATAGCATTGCTGCCGTTTACGCGGTAGTCATGGTATTAAATATTTGGTTTGTGATCAAGAATACAAAACTCTCTTTCAAGCCGGATATGGTCTTCGTGAATTCGCAGGATGGTCTAAAGCCTGAGTTCTATCGATATACAGGGTATTTGTTTCTTACCTATGTTGCGATGCTTGTTTTGCAGCGGATGGACTTTTTGATGGTTAGTTCGATGAAGGGCAGCGCGCAGACAGGTATTTATGCCATCGCAGTGAATATTGCGGTTTTGATAGAAATTCCTACGCGTAGCATCTTGCAGATTGCCAATCCTAAGCTATCCGAGGCCATTCATAATGGGGATCAAGCGGAGATCGAGCGACTTTATCAAAAAACCAGCCTCAACCAATTTATTTTGGGCGCTTTGGCTTTGCTATTGGTTTGGATTAATATCGATTTGCTGTTTCATTGGATGCCAAACGGCCATTTATATGTTGCAGGAAAATGGGCTGTGTTCTATTTGGGCGTCGGGAAACTCTGCGTTTTACTCCAAGGGAATTCAGCGGCGATGCTGATCTTCTCGAAACGATATTATTTGTCGTTGATACTAAATTTTTGCTCCATCGTAGTAGGCATTTTGATGAACCAATGGCTGATACCAATCATGGGGATTGATGGCGCAGCAATTGCCACGGGATGTGTTTGGTTGGCCAGTGGAATTGTGATGGCAATTTTGATCTGGATGGTTTACAAAATGCAGCCTATCACAGCGCATATCATTTATAGCATTGTTCTGTTTGCGTTGGCTTTCGTTGTTAATTACCTATGGAAGGTGGATGTGTTTAATTTGTTTTGGATGTCAGTGCTTAAATCGATTTTACTCGTGGGAGCGACCTTGGGTGTGATTCTCTATTTCCGATTGAGTGAAGATGTTCACAGCATGGTGAAGAAGGTCCTCAGACCCATCGGCATTAAATTAAACGATTAAGGTTTTTGCGGTTCAGGGTTTTTATTTAAAAACCTCATTGGCATTTGCACGCGGGAATTCATCTACGAAACCGGCGGGGGTGATATTTAGTACCTCGACATGGTTTTCCTTGGCGTATCGATGTAACTCTTGATAGCCCACATGGACTTTGTGAAGATTCAAGAATACTTGTCGAAGCTTTACAGGCCCGCTACCATCAGCATGCACCAAAGGGTGGCGGAAAGGTTTGTCGGTGTAAAAATGCGATACCTCTTCAAACAACGTGTTGTTGTCGAGTACCAAATTCTTGTGGAAGTCGTGATCGATCCCTGTAACGAAAACCTTTTTGGGCTGCATTTTGATCGATAAAAACAGGGCCGCGTTGATTACGTTTTGCGATTGCGGCATGCCCAGTCCCAATTTGTAAGCGAAGGATCTGAATCCTTGTATACCCTTAATTACTGTATAGTTAAAAGCCACCGTGTGTATTCCATTTTCACGGGCTTTCTTTGCCATGAAACTGTTTTTATATGCGGTAGGTATGAACAAGGTGAGTCCCCAATTTTGTTTGAAAAGGTTCTTCCAAGTCTCGTTGATCTGGTGCTGCCATTCCGCGAATTCGGGTTTGATTTTTACCCGGGGGTGCTGATTGGCGTCCTGAAAAATCGCTTCATTGAAATGAAAAAAATCGCCGTCCAGCAACAAATAGTATTTGGGTTTTAGTTCTTGGAAGTAGGGGCCAAAAGCAAATTTGTTTACGCAAAATAAAGCTGGTTTTACAGTGCGATTTTTAGCAGTTTCTAAGAATTCTTTGGCTGAGGGGCCATTGCCGATGATGAGGATTTCTTCATCCGTTTTCTGTGGGATGCCCGGGGTTGGGCGCGACTTAACGACAATTTTGCCGAGGGAAAGTAACGTTGAAATAGGCATCAATTGCGGAGTTAGGATTTCAAATTTACAGATTAAACATGCCTAAAACGCGTTGCATTTGTCCGCTGCGTTCCAATATTTCTTCCACGAATTCTCTGAAGGCACCATCGCCGCCTTTTTTCATCGTAACTACATTGCAAATTGCTTTGATATAATCACTTGCATTGGCTGGAGCACCTGAAAAACCAACTGCTTTGAGTAAATCGATATCGCCCAAATCATCGCCGATGTAAGCAACCTCACTCAGGTCTATGCCCATCGTATTGCACAATTCGGTGGCTACGGTGAGTTTGTCGGTAATGCCTTGATACAGCAAATCGATTTTTAACTTTTTGGCACGATTCGCCACAATTTTAGTGTCCTCTCCGGTGATGATTGCGATGGGGATATTGAGTTTTCTGCAAAAAATGATACCGGCGCTATCGATCGTATTGAATTTCTTGAACTCATTCCCTGTATTGTCGTAATACATGCCTCCGTCTGTCCACACCCCGTCTATGTCTGTGATAATTAGTTTGGGTAAAATCATGTTTTATGGGGTTAAAATGTGTTTTCTGTGAATTTTTTCGGCAATCATCCAATCTTCGGGCTCATCGATTTCCACCGCAGAATATTCAGGCATTTCCACAATTGCGATGGGATGCGTTAAGCGGTTTTTGGTATCTAGAATATTGCCAACGCTGTTGATATAGAATGCGCCATTTTCTAGCATCGCCCCGTCAAAATCTTGTCGGCGAGGACGATTCATGAAGTCGTAATTCATTGGTGATCCGTCTCTATTCCAAAGAAACCTTTTGAAGGTAGCGCAGGAAATAATCGACCCATGAGGCTGCTGATTGAGCAGGTTGATGCCATCGTTCAAATGATCCGATAACAAAAACGGATTGGTTGCTTGAATCAATATAAATCGATCTTCCGCTTGCAAATTGGAGGTTTCAAGGTATTCGAGCATCACCGATTCAGTGCTTGCTTTATCGTTCGCATTCTCCGCCGAACGATGGTAAATACTAATTTTCGACAGACCTAGGC
>CANHXF010000097.1 GCA_947464515.1 Flavobacteriales bacterium | reverse complement strand
CTTGATCGATGGCTACATCCACAATCACAGCACCTTTTTTCATTGAAGGCAACATGTCGCGCGTGATCAATTTTGGCGCTTTTGCACCAGGGATCAACACACCACCAATCACCAAATCAGCGGTTTTAATGGCGTTGCGCACGTTGTATTCGTTAGAAATCATGGTCTCTACGTTGGCAGGCATGATATCGTCGAGCTGACGTAAACGAGGTAGGCTGATATCCATCATGGTAACACGTGCACCCAATCCAGCGGCCATTTTTGCAGCTTGGGTACCTACGATACCACCACCCAAAACTAGCACTTCTGCAGGCTTAACACCCGGTACGCCGCCTAATAAAACACCTCTTCCGCCCATAGGCTTCTCAAGGTATTTGGCACCTTCTTGAATACTCATTCGGCCGGCAACTTCGCTCATTGGAATTAACAAAGGCAAACTGCGATCGGCTTTTTCTACTGTCTCATAGGCCAAACAAACCGCGCCGCGCTCAATCATAGCGTGGGTTAATGGCTCATAAGAAGCAAAGTGGAAATATGTAAACAACAACTGATCTTTTTTGATCAAGCTGTATTCGCTTTCGATAGGTTCTTTTACTTTGATGATCATCTCGGCGATGGCATACACTTCCTCGATGGTGTTGAGGATGGTAGCGCCAGCGGCTTGATATTCAGAGTCTGAAAAACCACTGCCTTCACCTGCTGTTTTTTGAACATACAATGTGTGACCGTGTTTGATCAATTCACTTGCACCTGCGGGCGTCAATGCCACGCGGTTTTCGTTGTTTTTGATTTCTTTTGGAACGCCTATGATCATGATTTTAAAGTGGCGCAAAGATAAGCGATAAGTTTAATATTCCTTAAAGTCCAAGCTTCTTACTTGTTCCTTTGTCGATGGCTTCCTTGTGCAACATCACCGAAATGGTTTTGTATTTGAAGTATGCCTCACTAACATAGAAGTATCCACCGAGTGCGTTCCGTGTGCCCCAAGAGTTTTTTACCAAGAAATAGGTGCCTCCGTTTTTCTCTGTCGACATACCCACGATGTGCATGCCATGGTCGTCCGTGGTGGTTTGTTTATCAAACGCGGCCTGACGTAATTCTGGGGTTATAGTGAGTTCCGCCACAGGCTGAGAAAAGGCATTGCCTTCTTTCTTCGCACCGGCATCGTTAAAACCTACATTGTCGGTTCCGATTTTTTTGATCGTTGATTCATCCGCTGGAACAATTGCCAAACCATCGCGGAAAGAGAAGCCTTTTTCGCTCACATCTGCTGCCCAAGCCACGGTGTATCCTTTGCCCAGAGCAGATTTAACGGCGTTTGTGAATTCATCCAATGGCAAGTTGTAGACTCGGTCCATCGACCAGTTGTCGGGGATTTCAATCACAAAATTGCTATACAATGGGTGATGCGTGAAGCTTGATAGAGCCACGTAATCGTTCATGTTTAAGCCGATCGCAGCGGAAAAAGATTGAGGGGTATAGGTCTTCCCTTCGTAGGTAAATTCTTTGGGGATTGGGCCGAGGTAAGCATCCAAAATGCCCTCGAATGCAGGCAGCCAATTTTCGGTGTAGGAGCCGGGTTCTCTTTTTACTAGGGCCGACATATATCCTTTTAACACGGCGATCATTTCGCTATGGTCATGTTTTGTGGCGCCATTTTTCAGGCCGGTGTAAACGGATTCTGGTACGATGCCATATTTGGATACGATGTTAGGGATGTCCCAGCCTTCACCGCCTTGTTCAAAGCTGTGGTTGCCGTTCATGCGCAAATAGGTTTTGGCTTTTTCGGTGTAGGCGCATCGGGCTACATACATCTGACTTAGATTGTATTCTCCTTTTCCGATTCGGATCAATTCGCTTTCTAGCAAAGACAGTGTGCTGTAACTCCAACAGGTTAGCGTTTTACACTGGTCTTCCACGGGAGCGGCTTGTAGGATTTTGCTTGGGGTAAAGTAATAACTACTACCGGACTTATTGATAGAGTAGTCGATGGTTTTGGTTTCGACTTTGGCGGCATCTTGCGCCCACAAAGGGGTTGTGCCTAAAGCGATAATAATTGCGAGAAGATTTGATTTCATAGCCATGCGAAAATACAGATTTTAGGCTAGGCTTTTATCTGTGGCTCAATTCGATAAAGAAATTAGTCTTTGAAAGGATTTCTGATTTGATAACTTTTGGTTCGATGGAAGTATTTCTTGTAGCCTTTAATTACCCACATGAGCATTTTGCCTTTCGTGAAAAATAGGTAGCTATTTTCTACGGGTACAGCGCCCATCGTACTTTTTATTTCGGTGGCAGTTCTACCCAAACACACAAACTGGGATTGGTTATCGATGCCATGGCGAATCACATCGTACATCATTCGTTGGTAAAGGGAGGCTTCCGCTGCCTCATCGGTGAGCCCTAAATGCATCGCATAGGTGCCCTGATTGCTGTCGATGGCAGTAATGAAACCGCAGAGCACCTCGTTTTTGTAATAACCCCAAACTTTAAAATCGTCCTTTAATGTCCTAGCGAAAGTGTGTAACATAGCCGAAATGTTGGGGGAAATGGCCAAGGTTTTGTCTTTCAGGGTATGTCCAAGCAGTTGCGCACATTGCGGAATCCATTCGTTGGCTTGTTGGATGGATAAGGGCTGGACGGAGTAATTCTCGGTTGTTTTGAGTACTTTATTTGTCCGAACGCGGTATTTTGAACTCATGTTTGAAATGTAATCTTCAAACGTTTTCCATGATTCTCTTATTTCTAGATTCATGAATGGCTCGGCCGGAATTGTTACCGCATTGGAAATTGTTGGCATGCCTTGTACGTTGATGATTTGCACTCCGCAGTTGTTTGCATCATCGATTGCTATATGACCTGAATTAGAGACTTCTGGAAATTGTAAACCTGGGCTACAGGCATTGCCGGCGTAGTGAATAAATCCTTTGGTACTTAAAAGGTTGATGGCTTTTAAGATGGTTCGATCTACGTATTTTCCTGTGGGTTTGGATAGTTCTAGATAACTGTATGGAAAGGGTTTCCCATCCAAATAGAGGCTACCGCCAAAATTGCCAAAAGCAGATTGTAATTGATAAAACTTGGAAAAATCTATGGGTTTCAATGTGCGATTGTATGTGGGGTTAACAAAACCCGAGGGGTGATTGTTTTTCGGTAGGCAAAATTGGCACAAAAGAGCCCTCAAACCAAGTGATTGGTGAGAATGAATCAAAAAATGCCGACGAAAGATGGTTCTAAATCGTTGATTGGAACAAATGGGTATTTCGCTTGTGGCAAAATTCTTGTAGGTTTGTAATTCTAGCATAAAATTTCAATTGAAGTATTCTACGATGAAACAAAAATTCTCAATCTTACTCACTGTGGCATTGTCTGCCGTAGTTGCACCTACCTACGCGCAATCGTCTGGCAAAGCCAAAAAGAAAACCCCAACTCCAACACAAGTTGCGCCTACTAAGAATATCGCAGCGCAGCGACTGGGGATGTATAAAAAATTCGCACTAAAAACAGATACCGCTTTGTTGTCGGTTGCTGAACGCGAATGTATTACCCACTTGATTAAAGCCGCCCAGATTGCAGATCGCATTTTCTGGAAGCAGACTTACGGCGATAAGGATCAATTTCTTAGAAGTATCAAGGATTCTTCAGAACGCAAATTTGCTGAAATCAATTACGGTCCTTGGGATCGATTGAACAACAATGAGCCATTCATGAAGGGTTACGGTCCAAAGCCTGATGGTGTAAACTTTTATCCCCGCGATTTTTCTACGCAAGGGATCGACACAAACATGATGGAGTTTATCAAAAGTCCTTATTCGATAGTGCGCGACTTTAAAATGCCTGGTCCGATTGACCCAAGCAAGCATAAAGATGGTCCAATTTTTCCAGAACCGATGGGAATGCCAATTACGACTGCTTCGGGCAAGCAATATGAGACATTGAAGTACGGCGAATTTTATCGTGAGGATGTAATGAAGTTGGGTGATGAAATGCATGCAGCCTCAGAAGCGATCATGAAAGAAGACAAGGAATTTGCGATGTATTTGAGGGAGAGAATGGGTGCTTTGATGATGGACGACTATATTGGAAGTGATATCAAATGGTTGGGTTTGAAAGGCCACTTGGATTTTGTAATTGGACCGATTGAGAATTATGAAGACAAATTATTGGGTCAGAAAACTTCATACGAAGCCTATGTTTTGGTGAGAGACAAAGAATGGGGTGCCAAGTTGGATAAGTTTATCGCCTATTTGCCGACTTTACAGGCGGGTTTGCCCGTTTCTGCAGAATACAAGCCAGATTTGAATGCAGCAGTGGAAGACGCAGGGAATGGTGCAGTAGAAATGCAGATGAATGAGCCGGGATTTCCGCCAATGGACGGTATGCATAAACCCATGAGTCAGCTAGCCGTGTTTGATGTCGTTTATTATGGTGGTGATTGCAATTCAGGCAGCAAAACGATTGCGGTTAACTTACCAAACGACGAGCGGATCCAGAAGAATTTTGGAACACGTCGTTCACAGTTGAAAAATACAATGCAAGCAAAATTCGAGAATATGGTTGTCCCCATTTCTCAGCGTGTGATTTTGCCATCGCAGCAAAAACATATCACTTTTAACGCGTTTTTCTCCAATGTGATGTTTCATGAAGTGGCGCACGGTTTGGGCATCAAAAATGTGGTGAATAATCCTAAACTCACCGTGAGAGAAGCTCTCGGCGCCGATTACTCTGCCATCGAAGAATGTAAAGCCGATGTTTTGGGTCTTTACATGGTGACTCAATTGTTCGATAAAAAGGAGTTGGAAGGGTCGTTGGATGATTACTACGTCACTTTTGTTGCCAGCGTATTCCGCTCGGTGAGATTTGGTGCCGCATCAGCCCATGGCAAAGCCAACATGATCACATTTAATACGTTGTTGCAGCGCGGCGCTATCGCAGTAGAAGAAAAAGGCAAAGCCCAAGAGGATGGTGGCGCAGAAAAAAGATGGTATAAAGTTGACGTTGAGAAAATGCGTCAGGTAATTTCTGATTTGGCCGCCGAACTATTGATTTTACAAGGCAATGGAGATATGACTGCTGTGACAGCTATGTTAGACGGTAGAGGGGTGATTGGTGCGCCTTTGCAGATGGATATCAAGCGTATTGAAACGGCGGGTATTCCTGTTGATTTGGTATTTGATCAAGGCATTGAAACGTTGGGTCTTACTAAATTTTACAAGCCTTTGCCTGAAATGAAAATGCAGAATATGGGCGGAAAAGGAAAGCCTGGTATGGGCGGTCCTGGTCAAGGTGGTCCTGGTGGAATGGGTGGCCCTGGTGGAATGGGTGGTCCTGGTCAAGGTGGTCCTGGTCAAGGCGGTCCTGGAATGGGCGCTCCAGGTCAGCCAAATATCCCCGGCCAAGGTGGTCCTGGCGGACAAATGCCTCCCCCTCCTGCATTGCCAAAAAAATAAGAGCAGCAATGTTTGCTTGGTTAATAAGGATTTGAAGAGTGATTGTAATCGAAATTTGAAGAGAAATAACGTATGAGATTTAATAAATGGGTGGTACTAACCTCCACGTCGATGATGTTGGCCTTGTTTGTTTTTTGTAGCAACAAGAAGTTTGGTGATAATGATGGTTTCTTAGGTTCCCTGATGCGCATGCTTTCCGAAGCACACTATCAGCCCAAGGCCATTGACGATCAGTTGTCTGGTGAGATCTTCACCAACGTGATTAATAACTTGGATCGCGACAAGCACTTTTTTACCCAAGGGGATATAGATAAGTTGTCGGTTTATAAAACATCCATCGACGATCAGATTCAGGCGGGAAAATTTGATTTTTTTGATTCTACTTGGACCCTTTTGATGAAGCGATTGGACCAACTTGATCCGATGATTCAGTCATCACTTGCTCAACCATTTAATTATCAAACAGACGATTCTTATACGGTTTATGACGATGTTGTTGCCTTTCAACCCGATTGGAAAACGCTAGAAACGGATTGGACCAAGTGGTTGCAGTTTCAATCGATGGAAAGACTGTCGCGCAAAGTAGAAGCCCAGAAGAAACTGAAGGATTCGGCCGGTATCGCCAAGCAAAAACCTTACGATACCTTGGAATTGCAAGCGCGTAACGAAACCAAAAAGTTTTACATCGATTGGTTTAAGCGTTTGAGAAAAATGGATCGCAGAGATCAACTTTCGATGTACGCCAATGCGATTGCCGAAATTTATGATCCCCATACCAACTATTTTCCACCAGAAGACAAGGAGAATTTTGATATCAGTATGACGGGCAAATTGGAGGGGATTGGTGCCACACTTACCGAGCGAGATGGTTATGTGAAGGTGGAACGCATCGTGCCTGGCAGCGCCAGTTACCGTCAGGGAGAACTGAAAGCGGGTGATTTGATTTTAAAAGTGGCCCAAGGTTCGGCCGAAGCGGTGGATATCGTAGATATGAAATTGGACGACGCCATTCAGTTGATTCGCGGTAAAAAAGGGACGGAAGTGCGTTTGACAGTGAAAAAGCCAGACGGCAGCGTTGTGGTAATTCCGATTATCAGAGAAGTGGTTGTGATTGAAGAGAGTTTCGCGCGCAGTGCACTGTTGAAATACTCAGGAAAGACCTTTGGTTTGATTCATTTGCCGAGTTTTTATGCCGATTTTTCTCAGCGTGGCAGGGGTAGGAATTGCACCGGCGACATGAAGATTGAGATGGATAAATTGGT
>CANHXF010000096.1 GCA_947464515.1 Flavobacteriales bacterium | reverse complement strand
TTTTGATTTAAACGGTTAATACCGCCGTAAGTATTTGAATATTCAGCAGAGGCAACTGAGCTTAAGGGAACCTGACGGATCATTCCACCCGCCGCCATATCACGATAAGTGATTCTCATGTTAAGCAATGCATCTAAGTTATTGGCATCCAATTTCTTAATGCGAACCATAATTGGATAGTCGTCGTTCTCGTCCTTAAACTTACTCGCTTCAGTACCATAAATACTTCCTCTTAGCGCCATACCAATTTGTGCGGTGCTAATTCCAAATCTGTTGGCACGTTCACGATCAATTTTGATTATGATTTCTGGTTTTGAACTGATAAAATCTGTTTTCAACTCTTCAACACCCGGGATTTTTTTGGAATCCAAAAGCGTTTTTAGCTCCGCTGCCGTTTTTACCAATGAGTTAAACTCGTCTCCGCGGATTTCAATATTGACAGCCTTTCCAACTGGAGGGCCATTTCTCTCTTGCTCTACGATGATTTCAGCGCCTGCAATGGTTCCAATATTGGCTCTGATTTTCTTCAGCATCTGTAGCGTGCTTTGGCCTTCGCGTTTTTCGAATTCTACGTAAGCCACTGTGATTTTTGCTTTATTACCGGCCGTAGTACGATCTCCACTTTGAGGGTCGGTAGCGCCAACAGCGACATTGGAAATCACACTTTCAACCAATGAATTATCTTTTCCGATGGTGTTGAAAACGCGTTTTTCGGCAATTTTCAGAATGCTATCGGTGTGTTTGGCTGATGTACCAGTAGGCATCGTTAGGTAAACATAGGTAAAGTTTGGTTCCGCTTGTGGGAAGAATACTACGCCTGGTTTACGGATTGCTGTAATAACAAAAGATCCAATTAACAATACAATGGTTGCAATAATTGTCTGTCTCGCGTGGTTCTTTTTTAGAAGATAGGTGATCATCTTCTCATATTTATTTTGAACCGAAGGCCAAGTTTTGGTTTGGAATTTCACGATCACATGCCTCAACCAATAGTGGTGAGCTAGGTAAACTAACAATAATGTCACGA
Source organism: Flavobacteriales bacterium (assembly GCA_947464515.1). Lineage (GTDB taxonomy): Bacteria > Bacteroidota > Bacteroidia > NS11-12g > UBA955 > UBA955. Next base: position 5,694 of record CANHXF010000096.1, on the reverse strand, counting down.
AGAAATTCCCTGTACCGAATCCACCACCTACATATCCGAGGATCGAAATGATTCCCATTACGATCGTTGTTCTGCGAACCGCCTTTTTGGTTTTGGCCTTGTCTTCCACCGCATGCTCGTCTTCCATGAAATCAACAGCAAACACGGGGTTGATGATGTAAGCAACCAACAACGAAGCCAACAAAGTAATAATTAGTGTAACAGGCAAGAAGAACATGAATTTACCGACAATACCTTTCCAGAATGCCAATGGAATAAAAGGGGCGAGGGTAGTCATCGTACCCGATAAAACAGGAAGGAATACCTCGCCTGCAGCTTTTTTTGCCGCTTCTTTAATGGGTAATTTGTCTTTATGGAAGATACGGTGGGTATTTTCGATAACCACAATCGCATCGTCTACTACAATTCCTAAAGCCAACAAGAATGCAAACAATACAATCATATTTAAGCTAAAGCCAATCGTAGGCATAATCAAGAAGGCGATAAAACAACTCAACGGAACCGATAGGGCTACGAAAATTGCGTTAGTGGCACCCATGAAGAACATCAAAATCATTGTTACCAATATGAAGCCAATGATAATTGTGTTGATCAAATCGTGAACCGTTGTCCTTGTCTTCACCGATTGGTCGCCCGTGAAAACGACATCCATTTCTTTGGGGTAGGTTCCGCTGGTCTGCAAATCCTTGATAATTTCATGACATTTATCGCTGGTTAAAATCAAATTCTCACCAGCTCTTTTCACCACATTCATGGTGATTACGTTTTTGCCTTCCAAACGAGCATAGCTTTCCTTCTCCTTAAATCCGTCTACCACCTGAGCCACATCTCTAAGATATACAGTAGCGCCAGTTCCTGTGCGTACCACGATGTTTTCGATTTCCGTTTTGGATTTGAATTCACCACTTACACTTAAAGAACGCTGCATTTGGTCGACATCAATATTACCGCCAGAAATACGCATGTTTTCATACTGAATGGCGCGGGTTACATCGTCCATTGTTAAACCGGTACTTGCCATCGCTGTCAAATCTAAGTTAACCTGCAATTCCTTGTCTAAAGCTCCAACGATATCAACACGTGTGATGCTCGGCAAACTCTCAATCTTGTCTTTTGCGATCTCAGCATAGCGCTTCAACGACTGTAAATCGATGTTTCCGCTGATGTTTATATACATAACCGGCATGTCAGAAAAGTTGATTTCCTGAACAATAGGGTCGGTTTTCAAATCGCTCGGTAAGTCGCTCTTGGCTTTATCTACTTGATCCTTCACCTTTTGCTTGGCCAAATCAACCTTGACATCGGTATCGAATTCAACAGTTACGATACTGAAATCCTGAATCGAATTGCTTTTTAACTTTTTTACACCGCTAATCGATTTGATTTTCTTCTCAAGCGGCTTGGTGATTAGGTTTTCGATATCCTTTGGCGATGAACCTGGATATACCGTTTGAACAATAATTGTAGGAATTACAATGTCAGGAAACTGCTCTTTAGGCAACGAATTATACGAGAATATCCCGGCGATACTGATAAATATCGTCATGATATAAATGCTGGTTTTATTGTCGATGCTCCAGCTCGTGGGTTTAAATTCTTTAAATTTGCTCATTTGTTTGGGATTATTTGCCCGACATCCAACTACCGGTGATGGCTTGGCCGTTGTTCAATTCTTGGTAGCCTGTGGTGATAACCATATCGCCTTCGTTTAATCCCGATAAGATCTCTGTTTTGCCATCGCTGCTTTTGCCGGTGGTAATGGTTCTGCGCTCTGCAACAAATGCTTGGGCTTCTCCTTTTGAATTGGTTTGGGCTTTGGCAATCACGACATAACTTCCAGATTCTGTGGTTTGAATACAGTTTGAACTTACGCTGATGGTATTTGAATTTTCATAATCTACGATTTTCAATTTTGCGATCATGTTTGGCTTTAAATTGTCGACATGGGGCAATTTGGTTTCAACACGGAAAGTGCGATTCAATGGGTCGATGTACTTAGAAGCAAAAGAAATGTTCGCATTAATTTCCGTTTGAAGGTCGGGGAAGAAAATTTTGATTTTGTCACCGGCTTTTACTTTCTTGGAGTACGATTCAGCGACATCCGCTTTGATTTTGATATTGCTCAAGTTCATTACACGGAAAAGGGGTAGTCCAGGGGCTACGGCTTGACCCACTTTGGCATCAACACTTTCTAACGTACCTGAAATTGGTGCCTTGATGTTGTACATGTCGATCTGTGTCTCTAGCGTCTTCATGCTTTTCTCCAACGCTTCTTTCTGATTTTTCACAGATAGGTATTGAACTTCAGTGCCCACGCCTTTTTCCCACAGTCTTTTTTGCTTTTCAAAGAGGGTGGTGACGTAGATCATTTGCTGTTGCAATTCGTTGCGACCTTGAGAAATGGTGGTATTGTCGAGCTGAGCTAATACTTGACCTGCCGTAACACTTGCACCCGGTTGAACCAATACTCTAACGATGGTTCCGGGGACTTTAGGCGTTGCGATGGTGCTTTCATTGGCATCGGCTGACCCTTCAATCATGATGTAACTTTGGAATACACCCTTCTTGATTTCGGTGATTTCAACGGCCTTACCATTTGTTTTTCCTGATTTTTGATCGATCTCTTTTTCAAGAGCACTTGCCTCAGACTGCAATTTGGCAATCTCTTTTTTAAGTGCGTCTAATTTGGCTTGCTTATTGTCTTCGGCGGTCTTCTTGCCTCCGCATGCGCTGATGGCCAAAGTGGCCAATACACTGAATAATATGATGTTGCGTTTCATGGATTTTTTATTTTAAAGGTGTTCCTGTTGTGGTTCTATAATCGATTTTTGAAATTACTAAGTCGTAAATGGCATTCATGTAATTGTTATTTGCAGTGCGAAGCTCTGTTTCTGCTTGCATGATTTCTAATGTGCTTCCAACGCCTTCCTTATACTTCAGATTTGCTTTGTCGTAAATCTTCTGTGCCAAAACGAGATTCTCTTTTTGGTTGATTGCTTGTTGGATGTTGACTTCGTAGCTGTTGATTGCGTTGGTATATTCAAAGGCAGCGTATCGGTCAAAATTGGCCATGTCGTTTTTGGCCTTTTCGATTTTTATGTTAGTCTCGCGAATTTTCGATTGCGTTAAACCCCCGGCAAAAATTGGGACTCTTAGGTTGAAACCATAAACAGAAGAAGGAACCCAAGAATTGTTCACAGGTAAGTTGCTCTGGAAGAAATTAAATTCACTGCGCAATGTGCTTTTTTGATTTTGATAAAAACCCACAAGAGAAGGCAATGAACTGGCCTTGTATCGCTGTTTGTCTAAGTTTCCAAGTGTGATACTTTGCTCCAATAACTTGTGCTCAATGCGGTTGCTGCTAGAAAATGAACTCTTAGCAATGTCGTCAACACTCAATGAATTCTCCAACTTTTCAAGGTCTTCAGTTAATTCAATTTGAGTTTCTAGCGACAGTCCCATTTGCATTTTTAGGGCATTTTTTGTGATCAGAATCGCATTCTCTAACTTTTCCTTTTGCAACTTGAGATTCCTCAAGGAAAGGGTGAGTCGGTCCACATCAAGTGATTCAACAAATCCTTCTTTGTTCATCTCAGTGACATCGTAAAGGGATTTTTCCAACAAGGTGATATTCGTTTGGATCAAATCGAGGTTTTTCTGGGTAGAAACGGCTGTGACATAGGCTTTGGCGACATTGAGTTGTGCATCGCGCAATGCTTTTTGCTTTAATAAGTCGCTCATTCCCATGAATGCTTTGCTTGCGCGCAATCCCACGATATATGTACCATCAAAAATTAATTGGCTCACCGAAAATGCAGCATTGCTACTGAACTCTTGCTGAAAACGCAGGAATATAAAGTCAGGCGCAGAAGAACCGGGCGTTTTGGTGAAGTTGTTTACCCAGTTTCCAGGGATATTAAGATATTGTTGGAACCCCGCCGATGCGCTTACTTGTGGCAATCCGTAGGAAGTGGTCTGTTTTACCGTTTCCTGAGCGATTTGCACATCGTATTGTGCATTTAGGTAACTCAAGTTGTTTTGCTCCGTGAAGGCCAACGCTTCCTGAAGGCTGAACTGTTTGACCTCCTGCGCGCGCAATGACAGTTGGGCGAGGAGCAATGAGAGGATGACTATGCGTTTCATGTTGATTTTTCTAGGGTTTATTTTTCCATTCAATTTCATCTACGATTTTTAGACCTTCCAAGGTGGAAATTCCGCGTAAATGGTATCGTATTATTTCTACTACTAAATCGTTTTGAGGGATTTCTAAACTATTCAATTCCATACTCTCAAATACACTGAATGAAAGCATCGAGAAGCTATGAGCAATAACTTGGGCGTCGAAATCATGACGATAATGACCCGTTTCTCTGCCCAATTGGATGTTCTGTTTGATGTGATTAACGATATGACTGCTTCTGTGCTTTTCGAAAATCTGGAAGCTGTTGGGATGGTACTTTTTCAAGTCGTACATCATACTAGGGCTGAAACGACGTTGATTACTAATAATGTATTGGGTGATTTTATATAACTGATAAATGGGATTCTCCTCAACGGCTATGATATCCGTGATCGCTTGCTCCGTTTCTTGCATGTGCGATTCGATTGTGCACATTACCAAGCTTTCTTTGTCCCTAAAGCACTTGTATAATGTCTTTTTGGAGATAGAAATCTCTTTGGCGACATCGTCCATGGTGACACTTTTTACGCCAAAACGACTGAATAATCGCTCTGCGGTAAGTTGTACTTTGTGCACCAATTCCATAATATGGCGCAAAATTAAGAATTAATATCCGCTTTGGAAACTATTTTTGTGTTTTAAGTTTCCGAGGTGGGTGGAATTGTCTTGGGAATCGATGATTAGTGCATTTTTACCGACCAAGGCAAAAGATACTGAGGGCCTTGCAGATATTGGATTTGATCGATTTGTTGCAAAGTTTTTAAATCAATCCCCGTTGTCTTGGCTAGCGCCTTGAATTTGGCTTTACTCACCTCATCGGCTTGTAAAATCTGGCTGAGCCAATCTTCATTTTCTGGGAATTTCACCACTCTGTATTCCTTGATTTTTGCTTTTCTTGCAGCCGATGTAATGGCCCTGTCGATTCCACCAAGCCCATCAATCAATCCCAATGGCAGTGCATCTTCGGCAGTATAAACGCGGCCTTCCGCCAATTCAGAAACTCTTCCTTTGGTTAATTTTCTTCCGTTGGCAACAGTGGTAATAAAATCATCGTAGATGCTATTGACCATCAACTGCATTTTTTCTTGTTCCTTAGGGCTTAAGGCTCTATCTGGGCGCCATCCAGCCGATAATTCACCCAATTCTACCGTTTGATAATTTAGTCCCATAGTGTTTCCGAAAAGTTTTTCGGTATTTGGTAGTAGGGCAAATACGCCAATGGATCCCGTAATTGTATTCGGTAAGGCGAAAATACTATCTGCCACACAACCCATATAATAACCGCCGCTAGCTGAAACATCGCCAAAAGAAACGATCACGGGTTTGACTTTTTTGCAGGCAATGATTTCATGGGCCATTTCATCGCTGGCAAACGCACTTCCACCGGGCGAATTGATGCGAATTACGATGGCTTTGATACTTGCATCTTTTTGGGCTTTATGTAACTGTGTGATAAAGGTTTTGCTACCAATCTGCTCATTTGGGTTCTGTTTTCCGGGCATGATTTCACCCAC
>CANHXF010000095.1 GCA_947464515.1 Flavobacteriales bacterium | reverse complement strand
CCGGCAAGAGGTCATATCGTTGAAAAATGCCCCATCTGCTCCGTTTTGGGATGTCGCGAAAAATCTAAATAACATTAGATTAACCAAATATGGCTTGATATTCCCTCAGATTTCAAGCTGGGGAACTGTAAAACCCAAAAATCAATTACAAATCGCAGCGATAATCTGATCCGAAGAAACACCTTCGGCCTCTGCCTTAAAGTTTCTTACGATACGATGCCTTAGCACCCACTTAGATACGGCAACGATGTCCTCGCGATCCACACTGAATTTACCATGCATCAAAGCGTGACATTTACCAGCCAAAATCAAATTTTGACCTGCTCTTGGTCCCGCACCATACGACAAATATTGATTTGCCATTGCATGTGATCCCGATTGTCCAGGTCGAGTTTGCTGAACCATCGTAACCACCTGTTCAAAAACATGGTCCGTAACGGGAACCGCTCTAACCAAAGCCTGAAATTCCTTGATTTGCTCGGCAGAAATCACCGACATCGCTTTTCCCTGCGCACTACCCGTGGTTTGTTTTAAAATATTGACTTCTTCTTCAAACCCAGGATAATCTAAAATCACTTGGAACATAAAACGATCCAACTGCGCTTCTGGCAAGGGGTAAGTACCTTCTTGTTCGATGGGGTTCTGGGTTGCCAAAACAAAGAATGGCTCCTCCAACTGATATCTTTGTCCGCCCGCAGTTACCTGTCGCTCCTGCATCGCCTCTAACAAAGCAGCCTGCGTTTTTGGGGGTGTACGATTGATCTCATCAGCCAAAATAATATTGGAAAAAATGGGACCCTTTACAAAATGAAACTGCCTCGCATCGTCCAAAATCTCGCTTCCTACGATGTCGGATGGCATCAAATCGGGGGTGAACTGAATCCGGTTGAACGACAAATCCATGGTTTCTGAAAGTGTCTTTACGAGCAAGGTTTTAGCCAGACCGGGCACACCAACCATCAACACGTGGCCATGACAAAATACGGCATTGATTAGGGCATCTATTACTTCATGCTGACCTACAACTACTTTGCCGATTTCGGCACGCAAAGCCAATACTTTGGCAGAAAAATCCTTTGCAGTTGAAACGATATCACTCATGTTCCCAAGATTTCAAATTTTCACAATCAAATGTTCTACCCTTGAAACGAATATAATTGACGTTCCTATGCACTTTAATCCATTTTTGAAGGGTCTCATACTTTTTCTTACTGTCCGCCTGCATTTGAATTTTACTGTAATCCTGAATCAAATTGGCGGTATGCGGGGGTGTCACCGAGTTTACATAAATCATACGATACGCTGGTCTACCATCTTCCGTACTGATTAATGCAGGCTGGGATACCTCCCCTGGTTTCATTTTTTCGGCAATTTTTCTCACATCGGGTGGCAAACTTTCAAATTGTAACGTTTGCATGCCACTGCGCATATCTGTGAAATAGCCACATGACCCCTTGTCGTAAGCCATAAATTTATCACCTGCCGTAGCATATTTTTTAACCGCATCGCACCATTGCATTTTATTTTCAACCAACAAATTATACGCTGAGTCTATCTTGTATAATGCCCGTGTAATATCGTCGTTTGTGTTCTCCGCACGGATTAGAATATGCGAGGCAACCACCCTTTCACCCCTACGTTTAGAGACCCTCAAAATGTGGTAACCAAATTCCGTTTCAAAAATTTGACTTAAGCTATCTGGTTTCAACTTGAACGCCATTCGTTCAAACTCTGATGCCATTTCCCCTCTACCAAATTCTGGCAACAATCCGCCTTGGGCTTTTGAACCTGGGTCCATGCTATATGCACGTGCCAACTTCTCAAAACTCTCACCACGCACAATACGCCTACGAACGGATTCCAACTGTTCCCTAGCAAATTCCTTCGACTCCAAACTCACTGGAGGAATCACAATCAACTGGGCAACTTCAACCTCAGTGGGAATCACTGGTAAACTATCCATCGGGATTGAATCATAAAAGGCCTTTACCTCCTGAGGTGAGATTTTCACATCACGCAAAATATTATTTCGCATGGCATTAATCATCAATTCCTCTCTCATGAGCGGACGAATCTCCTCTTTCCAAACCGCAATTGATTTGCCCAAATACTTTTCCAATTGTTCAGTACTCCCAATCTTTGACCTATAGTAACGCAATCGGTTATCTATGGTATATTCTATTTCTTCGTCGGAAACCGGCAAACTATCAATCTCTGCCTGATGCAGCAACAACTTATTGACAATCAGCTGTTCAAGTACCATGCATTCGATGTCATCGGGATTTCTACCACGCATGTCCATCTCCATTTGCATTTTATTCTCCTCCAATTCACTCCGCAAAATCACTTTATTACCCACCACAACCAATACACCATCCACATATTTAGGCGGCAATAATGGGCCCGATGTTTTTAATTGAGCCTGCGAAGTCGATGCAATCAAAATGCAAAGACCAACCAATATACCTTTCAAGTGTTGCACAGTAAACCGAGTATTATTTCTGATTTACCAGTTTTGCTTCAATCGATTGAATCACAGATTCATTCACAGTAACAGGATACTTCAATCTCAAGGCCTCAATCCATTCACGCTCCAACTGCTCTTGATATTTAGAAGCAACCGGTCCGCGTGTTTCATCCAATGTTTTGGGTCCCGCGGGCAAAAATGCCTTTACCTTAACAACAACAAAGTCGTCACCTACAGGCCCAATGCTGTAAATTCCTGGCTTGCGATATTTTGGTTTTGCAGATTTCGCATCGTCAAACAACATGTTTAGCACACGAGATGGAACGAATAAAAACGTATCACCCATTTCATATTTGCCTGCTTTATAGGCATAATCCAACACGTTTCTCTTGGTGTGTTCACGACGAATACTATCTATGGAAATGCCTTTTTTCACTTCTTTTCCCACTGTTTTCATCATCTTAGCATCGTTGCAGAAGAATACCTCTACATCAAATCGATCACCCCAATTGTACTCACCTTGATGGGCGGCAAAAAACGTCGCCAAACCTGCTGAATCATTGTTGGCTTTATCCCAAACCAATTGCTGCATGCGGTTAAACATCAAAATGCCTTCTTTGTACTCTTGATAAATATCGCGGAACTCAACCGACTTCTCTTCCAAATGCTCATCTTGATATTCAACACAAGTTTTGTCGATCCAAGCATTTATCAAACGATCTAATCCTTCTTTTTTGCTTCCTTGAATAGCCTTGCTGTTGTAGGTTAGCTGGGTACACAAATCACCCACTGAGTAGGACTGGTCAGCCAAATGAAATACTTCCATTTTACGCAAATTGTATTCGGTCTTCACCGGCTTTTTTGCAGGACCAGAAACTACAACATGCATCTCAGGAATCGACAACTCATCAAACTTGCCTTTCATGAAATTGCTGTCCAAATAACCGAGCAACGCAGACACAGCCTTTTGATTCATCGTAAAACCATTTTCATTTTTGATCTTACCAACCAAAGAATCCACCGATGTTTGAGAGCGCTGATTTTTCTGTACCTCCATCTTCAACATAGAATGCATCTCCTTGTCATCAAATGATTTCAAAGGACGAACATTCACTCGCTGAAGCAAATGCCAGCCATAGTTGGTTCTGAATGGTGCAGTAATATCGCCGTCCTTCTTCAATGTAAACGCCTGATCTGCCCAATTTTGTCTGTCGATGTCACCCACGAATTGTGCTGTGTTGATGTAGTCCATCGCACCGCCATTGTAACGACTGTTATAATCCTCGCTATAGGTTTTTGCCATGTTCTCAAAGGTTTCCTTGCCCGCCACCATATTCGCCGCTATCTCATCAATCTTCTTTCTCGCTTCGGTATCGCTGTTTTCATCTTTGTTCAACACCCTTACCAAGATATGATTCACTTTGATGTCGCCACGATTCGCCCTTTTATCCGTAACCAACAAAATATGATACCCAAATTCTGTTTTGAACACGGGAGAAATTCCACCTACTGCAGTATTATACGCTTGATTTTCAAACTCATACACCACCTGCAAGGCCGTCATATAACCCAAATCACCACCACTGCTTTTGGTGCCAGCGTCTTCTGATTCGTTGCGCGCCATATCGCCAAAATTTTCAGCCGTAGGATTACGCATCAATTTTTGATGCATTTCCTCAATTTTATCCAACGCCTTTTTCTTGTCGGCCTCTGAAGCATCCGGTGATACCAAAACCAAAATGTGAGATACTCGAACCTCATACTTCAAACGGTCATAAGCCTCTTTTATCAATGACTCCGTTACAGCACGATCGTACAAATAATTTCTTGCCAGCTGATCCCTATACATTTGCAACTCCTGAACATAAGCCGTAGCTGTGTCCAACCCTGCATCTTTGGCATCCTGAACCTTCAACTTGAATTTGATATACAAATCCAAGTAACTGCGAATGTCTTTCGCCGAAATAGGATCCTCTTTTAAATTGATATTCTTAAGGAACTGGCGTTCAAATTCATCAGCATATACCTTGTCTTGGTTGATACTGAAAACGAACGGCTTTGGCAATTGAACCGACAAGTTAACATCACCAAGTTTATCTTGTGTCATCTTTTCATTCTGGGCCGATACTGAACTCAGAATCAAACAACCCCCAACAAACAATCCAACAATTCTTTTCATAATCTATTTTATTTCTATAATCTTCAAAAATACAAACTCCTTATCAAAATTCTTAGACATCCGCAGATACAGTTGCCCATAAAACATCTATCAATTCTCCAACGCCTTGCTCGGTTACGGAACTAAAAAACATCACTTCCATTCCTTTCATTTGTTTTCTGATTTCGTCCTTCAATTCATCGTCTAACATATCCGCCTTACTAATAGCCACAATTCGCTGTTTTACAAGCAGTTCCGGATTGAATTTCTCCAACTCGCTCAACAGCGTTAAAAACTCCTTTTTGTGGTCGGCACTATCGGCAGGTATCAAAAATAACAACGCCGCATTTCGTTCAATGTGACGCAAAAAACGATGGCCCAATCCTTTTCCCTCACTCGCCCCTTCGATGATTCCGGGAATATCAGCCACGATGAAACTTCGATAATCGCGATAATTTACCACACCCAAATTAGGCACCAATGTAGTAAACGCATAATCAGCAATTTCCGGCTTCGCCGCAGAAATAACACTTAAAAAAGTACTCTTTCCAGCATTCGGAAATCCAACCAATCCTACATCGGCCAAAACCTTCAGCTCCAATACAATCCATTGCTCGATGCCCGTCTCTCCCGGCTGCGCATATTGTGGTGACTGGTTTACACTATTGGCAAAATGCCAGTTCCCCAAACCACCTCTACCACCCGGAACCAAGACCTTTTTTTCACCGTCTTCCGTGATTTCAAACAAAACCTCTCCAGTTTCTGCATCCTTGGCTACTGTGCCCAAAGGAACTTCCAAGATCACCGATTCTCCATAGGCACCGGAACTGCGATTCTCACTGCCCGCAACACCATCAGTGGCCATCACGTGCTTCCTGTACTTCAAGTGAATCAATGTCCACAACTGGGAATTTCCCTGAAGAATAATGTCACCACCCTTTCCTCCATCGCCCCCATCCGGACCCCCGCGAGGATTCATTTTGGTACGATTATAATGCCTGCTACCAGGTCCGCCACTACCACTTCGGCAGCAAATCTTCACGTAATCAATAAAATTGCTATCGGCCATGAACCGCAAAGGTCGTTAAAAAACCTCCATCTATTGTATTTTCGCACCCGCAACCTTTATGTCAGCTCAATACTCCTTCACAGAAATCGAAAAAAAATGGCAAGCCGCATGGGAAAACAGTAAATTGTACTCCGTACAAATTGATCCCAGCAAGCCTAAATACTATGCGCTCGACATGTTTCCTTACCCTTCAGGAAGTGGGTTGCACGTGGGTCACCCCCTCGGTTACATCGCCAGTGATATCGTTTCCAGATACAAAAGATTAAACGGTTTTAATGTGTTGCATCCCATGGGCTACGACGCATTTGGTTTGCCAGCCGAACAATACGCCATCCAAACAGGACAGCATCCATCGGTAACAACAGAACAAAATATTAAAAGATTTCGTGAACAGCTCAATATCATGGGCTTTTCCTATGATTGGGATCGACAGGTAAAAACATGCGACCCAAATTATTACCAATTCACACAGTGGATTTTTGCACTTTTCTTTAATCATTGGTACAATAAATCTGCACAAAAAGCAGAACCCCTTTCTACGCTCGAAGCATATTTTTCCGCCAACGGATCCGCAGACCACAACGCACACGGTGGCAAAATAAGCGAATTCTCAGCCCAAGATTGGCAAGGATTTTCACCCGTGCAGAAACACAATATCTTGAATCAATTTCGATTGGCTTTTATCGACGAAACCACAGTGAATTGGTGTGAAGCGATGGGCACAGTGCTAGCCAATGAAGAGGTAATCAATGGTCTCAGTGAGCGTGGCGGTTACCCCGTGATTCGCAAAAAAATGAAGCAGTGGAGCTTGCGGATTACAGCGTATGCGGACCGTCTAATAGAAGGTCTTGAAAGTATCCAGTGGAGCGATGCCATCAAAGAAATTCAAAAAAACTGGATCGGTAGAAGTCAAGGCGCTGAAATTGATTTCGTTGTTCGTGGCACCCTAAAAACACTCAAAGTATTTACCACCCGCCCCGACACCATCTTTGGAGCAACCTTCATGGTGGTGGCACCAGAACTTGAAAATCTAAAGGAATTCT
>CANHXF010000094.1 GCA_947464515.1 Flavobacteriales bacterium | reverse complement strand
CACAACCATACTACCTATTCGGATGGACTCAATTCAGTGGAGGAAATGGCGCTATTTGCCATGGAAATCGGAATGGAATATTTGGGTATTTGCGACCACTCCAAAACGGCTGGATATGCTCGTGGACTTCAGGTGGAGCGGGTGTTGCAGCAATTTGAAGAGATCGATAATTTGAACCAGCAGCTTTGGCCCTTTAAGATTTTTAAGGGGATAGAAAGCGATATTCTCGGCAATGGCGATTTGGATTATGAACCCGATATTTTACGTCAGTTTGATTTGGTGGTGGCATCCGTGCATAGCAACCTCAATATGACGCAAGACAAGGCGATGGACCGATTGCTGCGCGCTATCGAAAATCCATATACTACGATATTGGGGCATCCCACGGGGCGATTGCTTTTGATGCGAGAAGGTTACCCAATTGATCATCACAAGGTGATCGATGCCTGTGCTGCCAATGGTGTGGCTTTGGAGTTGAATGCGCATCCGTATCGTTTGGATATTGATTGGCGATACATCGACTATGCGATGGAGAAGGGCGTTATGGTTTCTGTAAACCCCGATGCCCATGAGAAAAGGGGGTATTTGGATATGCATTTTGGGGTTTTGAGCGGACAAAAAGGCGGATTACAAACATCGCAGACGCTGAACGCGTTGAATTTGGTGGAATTTGAAGCGTATCTTGCAAAGCGGAAACAAGGAATCCGTTGATGGAAAGCATCGCATCATGAAGAAAATTTTGGTCATCCGTTTGAGCAGCTTGGGCGATGTGGTTCTTACCGCACCCGTTTTGTTTGCATTGCGGAAGCAGCTCGGAGTGGAAGTGCATTTGCTGACTAAGCCCAAGATGGGCGACTTGTTGCATGGCGGAGCGGCGGTTGATAAATTTTATACTTGGGGTGAAACCGGCCTTATGTCGAAATTAAAGGCGGAGAAATATGATGGGATATTGGATTTGCATTGCAATTTTCGTTCGTATTGGTCGAGATTGATTTTGTTTCTGTATTCAATATCACAGGGGATTGATCGATTGATTCGAGGTTCCTTTGCGTCTGCAGGAACGAAAATGTTAAAAGTACAAGGCTATGAAAAGAGGCGTTTTACTCGATGGCTTTATGTGAAAACCAAATCGCCTCAATTTAAAGTATCTCACGTGCAAGAGCGCTATTTGGATGCGGCCAATCAGTTAATGAAAGGTCTTGGTTGTGGGGGAATTGAAATCAGGGATTGGTCGGTCGGACTTCCTGTATATTCCGGATTTTCAGAAGATTCTCAGAGAGATGTTCCCGGAGATATTTCAACCTTTGGTGAAGCGAATTTCCCTGGTAGTTACCGCGTTGCGATTCTCGGGGGGACATATGAAACCAAGAAAATACCGAAATCAGTGTGGCAAGATGTTTTTAGTCAGGACAATAATAACTGGTATTTGATTGGTGGTGCCAACGAAAAAGGGCTGGCGTTGGAGTTGGTTGCGGAGTTTGGTAATCGATTATTCGATGGGGTGGGCATTTTTGATTTGGAAACTTCTTCACGATGCATTGCTTTGTGTGATGTTGTGGTGGGCGGCGATACGGGCTTTAGTCACGTTGCTGCGGCATATAACAAGCCATTACTCTTGATATGGGGAAGCACCGATCCCGGGTTGGGATTTGCTGCGGGGTTTGAAAATAATAACGTACTTCACCTGCTACCCAAGGATTTATCCTGTCATCCTTGTTCAAAGTTGGGTTTTGACGCCTGTCCTCAGGGCCATTTTCGTTGTATGAAGGGTTATTCGGCCCAAGAAATAAAATTATTGTTGCAAAAATTGCAAGCCAATTCGTTGGGAGGTCATTAACTTGTTTTTTTTCCTTATTTTCGCGCTTCCATAATTTGGATACTTTTATATAGTGATGAAAACCAATAAAACTATTGTAGGATTTTCGATTGTACTGGCACTCGCATGTTTGTTCCAGTTGTCGTTTACTTGGAAGGCCCAAGGATTTGAAAAAGAGGCAAAAGCATTTGCCGCAAAAGCTGCTGAAAAAGGTGGAGATAACAAAGAAGCTTATCGCCGTTACATCGACAGTTTAGGCAATCAAGAAATTTATAGTGTGGGAATCGCAGGATTCACCTACTTTGAATGTAAACAGCGTGAAATCAACTTAGGTTTGGATTTGCGCGGTGGTATGAACGTAATCTTGGAAGTCGATAAAGGCGCTGTTGTTAAGGTGCTTTCTAATGATTCTAAGGATCGCGATTTAAACCGTGCGATTGACGAAGCCAACGTTGCGGTTCGTGACAATGGTGCTGATTTCGTTGATGCATTTGTTGCGAGCTTTAAGAAAAATAGCCCTAGCAGAAATATGGCCAACTTGTTTGCTAAAGGCAACAAAGGCGTCATTCAGAGCAATAGCACTGAAGGCGAGGTATTAAGTTACTTGAAAACAGAAACTACCAGTGCGGTAGATCGTGTATACGAGGTTGTTGAAAAACGTATCAACCAATCGAATGTAACTCAACCTACGATTCAGAAAATCGATGGAGGTCGTATCAGTGTAGAATTACCTGGTGTCGACAATCCTCGCAGAATGGAAGAATTGGTGGAAAAGAGTGCCAAATTGGAGTTTTACGAAGTATACGGAAACGACGGACAGCGCAGAGATGGTACACGTATCCTGAACGCTTTATATAAAGCCAGCAAAATGTCGGCTGCGCCTATTACCGAAGTTCCTGATTCAGCATCTATGGATTCAGGTGTTGTCAATGCAACAGACGGTCCGGTGGCTTCTGCAGTTGCTACGACGCCTGCCGCGACAACAACTGTTGCAGACAGTCCTAAAGTAGCAGATAACAAGAAAAAAGAAGCAAAAAAGGATGAAGCTAACGGAAGTCCTTTGGCTAAAGTATTGAAGTCATTTGGCAACGATGGTCCTGGTTCAGCGATTGCCGTTGTAAAAAAGGCGGATCGTGCAGTTTTGGGCAAAATGTTGGAAGACGAGCGTTATGCTGCAGTTTTGAGAATCGAAAATGCAAAAGTTGCTTACAGTGCAAAACCTCGCGATTTCAATGCTGATGGAAAAGAAGCAGTGAATTCAGATGAGTATTTTGTTTATTTCTTAAAGTTGGATCGCGACGGAAACGCTGCGCTTTCAGCAGAAGATGATAATATTATTTCTGATGCCCGTGTAAATACTTCACCAACGGGTGAATTGGAAGTTTCTATGGAAATGACCTCGAAAGCGGGTACACAGTGGGCGCAAGTAACAGGAAGAAACATCGGCAAATACATTGCGGTTGTTTTGGATGAACGCGTTTACTCAGCTCCAGTAGTAAATCAAAAAATTAGCGGTGGTAACAGTCAAATTACTGGAAACTTTGATATCCGTGAAGCCAATGATTTGGCAAACGTATTGAAGGCGGGTAAATTGCCTGCTCCTGCAAAAATTGTAGCAAGTGAACAAGTGGGTGCATCGTTAGGTCAAGATTCTATCGACCGTGGTTTGAACTCGTTGTTGTTTGGTTTTATTACTACAATCTTATTCATGGTGTTGTACTACAGCCGTGCAGGTTGGATGGCAATTGTTGCGGTATTGGGTAACGTATTCTTGATTATGGGAGTATTGGCCAGTATGGGTGCGGCATTGACATTGCCTGGTATGGCGGGTATTATCTTAACCGTGGGTATGGCGGTTGATGCCAACGTGTTGATTTATGAGCGTATTAAAGATGAATTGGCTGCTGGTAAAGCTATGAAAACCGCAATTGCCGATGGATTTAGACATGCGATGAGTGCCATTGTGGATTCTAACATTACTACTTTGTTGGCGGGATTCATTTTGACATTTGCTGGTGCGGGTCCTGCATATGGTTTTGCGATTATCTTGGTAATTGGTATCTTCAGTTCAATGTTTACGGCGTTGTTTATCACTCGTTTATTGTTGGATCGTCGTGCTGATAAGGGCTTAGAAATTAGCTTTGACGCACCTTGGAACAAGAGCTTCTTAAAGAATTCTAATATTGATTTCGTATCAAACCGTAAGAAATACTACATGGTTTCAGGTTTTGTGATCTTGATGGGATTGATTGCATTCATTTCAAAGGGTGGTATCAATACGGGTATCGACTTCAAAGGTGGTTATTCTTATGTAGTTCAATTTGATGCGAGTAAGAAATATCAAACTGAGGATATTAAAGTGGCTATGGATAACGCCATGAAAGGATCTAGCAACGAAGTAAAAACTTTTGGTAACCAAGGTCAATTCCGTTTGGTAACTACCTATATGATTGATGCGCAAGGACAGGAAGGTCGCGATTCAGTTCGTACCGCTGTTTTGACTGCATTGAAAGGCTTTAATTTGGCAGAAGGCGATCCAATCCTAAGTTCTTCTAAGGTAGGTGCTGCTATTGCGACAAGTACACGTGATAAAAGTGCATTCTTGGTTATTTTGACCGTAGTAGGTATTTTCTTATACATTGTATTCCGATTCAGAAGCGTAGCTTATGGTATGGGTGCAACGATAGCCTTGATTCACGACGTTTTGGTGGTATTGTCATTCTTCGCCATTTTGGATGGTGTGGTTCCTTTCCCAACAGATTTTGACCAGAATTTGATAGCTGCGTTGTTGACGTTGTTAGGATATTCAATCAACGATACGGTAATTGTATTTGACCGTATTCGTGAATTCTTGTCTTCTAAACGTGTTGACCGCAATGATGAGAAATTAATCAATACTGCGATCAACGATACATTGAGTCGTACCATTATTACTTCAGCTACTGTATTTGTAGTTGTTTTGATATTGTTCCTATTCGGTGGCGACGCGTTGAAAGGATTCTCATTGGCCTTGTTAATAGGTGTAGTAGTAGGTACTTATTCTTCAATATGTATCGCAACGCCAATCGTGGTAGATTTCTCTTCTAAGAAGAAGCAGATTCAATAATTTCACTTCGAACTTTCGAAAAGGCGGGGTGATATTCACCCCGCCTTTTTTGTTATGGTTCAGTGAGCAAGTATCAAATCAAAGAATAGAATAATTAAAATCAAAAAGAATAAAACGAAATAAGATGAGCAAGAGAAAAATGGAAATTGAATTGTCGAATGAAATGTTTAAGCAGGTGGCAGAGGAATTCGGAACGCCGGTTTATGTGTATCATGCGGAAAAGATCGAAGTGCAATATAAGCGTTTGCTGAATGCATTTCCTGGGGTGAAAGTGAAGTTGCATTATGCTTTGAAAGCCCTGAATAATATTAATATACTACGCTTGCTAAAATCTCAGGGAGCCGGCTTGGATGCGGTTTCTATAGAAGAAGTGCAACTGGGTTTGCGTGCAGGATTTGCGGCCCATGAAATTATGTACACCCCAAATTGTGTGCATTTTGATGAGATAAAGGCGGCGGTTGAATTGGGCGTTCACATCAACATCGATAACATATCAATCCTAGAGCAGTTTGGAAATGAGTATGGTAATTCTGTTCCTTGTTGTATTCGTTTGAATCCCCATATCATGGCGGGTGGAAATAGTCATATTTCGGTGGGGCATATTGATTCGAAATTTGGTATTTCTATTTACCAGCTCCGACATGTACTTCGTGTTGTTGAGTCATTGAAAATTCGTGTCGCTGGTTTGCATATGCATACGGGTAGCGATATTTTGGACGGTGATGTATTTTTACGCGGAGCAGAGTTACTTTTTGATGCTGCCAAGGATTTCAAGGATTTGGAATTCATGGATTTTGGGAGCGGGTTTAAAGTTGGCTACAAAGCGGATGATATCGTAACGGACATCGAAGAAATAGGGGCTAAAATCGCTATCGCGTTTCAAGCGTTTTGTGTGGAATATGGAAGAGAATTGGAATTGTGGTTTGAGCCTGGTAAGTTTATAGTGAGTGAGGCGGGATCCTTGTTGGTTAAAGCCAATGTAATCAAGCAAACGACGTCAACTGTTTTTGTGGGTGTGGATTCCGGTCAGAACCACCTAATTCGCCCTATGTTTTATGATGCCTATCACTTCATAGAGAATATTTCTAATGAAGAAGGTACGCAGCGATTGTATAGTGTTGTTGGGTATATCTGTGAAACGGACACATTGGGCTATGATCGCAAACTAACAGAGGTTAGAGAGGGCGATATATTAAGGATTAGAAATGCTGGCGCTTACGGTTTTTCGATGAGCAACAATTATAACGCTAGACTTAGACCACCAGAAGTTATGGTAAAGAATGGCGTGGCCCATTTGATTCGCAAACGGGAGGAGTTGGCTGATTTGATCCGCAATGAGATCGAAATCGAAGGACTTGGCAGCTAAGACTTATTCGCAGTTCTGGTTTAAGAAATACTCATACGTGCCATCTACGGTATCGTTTGAGTTTCTAATTTTGCCCCGAACAATTTGAAATTGTACCGATAAAATCTTTTGATTCGTAGGGTTTACGGATGCAAAGAACTTATTGGGAATCATGCTCAAAGAAAATTTACCGCCACCGAGATTCTTCATGGCCAATTTAGGCTCAGTAGCAACCTTAGTGATTGGAACAAACTGAATGAAATCGGTTAACCCTGCGCCAGTCCTAGCTCTAAGATATAAGTAGAAGTCCTCTTTGTTTTTTAAGGTGTCCTTCGTCTCCAAATTGCGATCGTAGAAAATCGTTAAAACATCTGTTGCGCCAATGCTCAACGTGTCTTTTTTCGCCAAACGAGGGAAGGGGGATACCTTCTGAGGTCCTGAAACTGGGGGTGTGAAATCGATTTTTAAATCT
>CANHXF010000093.1 GCA_947464515.1 Flavobacteriales bacterium | reverse complement strand
CCCGAGCAAATGCTCGGGGGCCCTTTTGTTATTACTAATAATATTATTTTTTCGCAGCATCTGCAGCAGCCTGCATCAATGCACGAGTTGTCTTAATTGATAAGATTGCGTTCGCTGGAGAATCCAACAACTCAAATCCAGAAACTACAACGTTACTTACCTTGGCAGACTGTCCGATTTCCAAAGTATCAATGTTAACATCAATGAAATCTGGCAAATCTTGAATCAAACCACGCACACGCAAACGGTTCAACTTCTTTACCAACTTACCACCGGCACGAACACCAGGTGCATTACCTACCACGCGCACTGGAATTTCCATTACAACGGGCTTGGTATCATCAACAGCAACAAAATCACAGTGAATGATCATGTCAGACACAGGGTGAAATTGAATATCTTGCAAAATGGCATCGTAATTTTTGCCACCCAACTCAATTTTTACTTTGTATACGTTTGGTGTGTATACCAAATTTTTGAAATCGGCATGGTAAACAGCAAAGTTCATATTGCCATCTGCCAAACCATACATGTTACAAGGTACTTTGCCTTCGGCACGCAATACTTTCGCTGTGCGAGTACCTACTTCGTCGCGCAATTCGCCTTTTAGAAAAATGGTTTTCATATTATACTATTCTTAATTTTTTACTTATTTCAACTCAATCTTAGTTTGATGCGCAAACACCTGCTTAAACAATGAACTGATACTTCCGTGCTCATGCACATTGCGTATCGCCCTAGCAAATAACGGAGCCACAGAAACTACCTTGATCTTATCTGAATGATGCTTCAACGGAATCGTATCCGTAACCACCAACTCGGTTAATACTGAATTCTCGATGTTTTCGTATGCCTTTCCACTCAACACAGGGTGACAGCATAGCGCGCGCACCGATCTTGCCCCTTTGTCCATCAACATCGAAGACGACTTACACAAAGTCCCCCCCGTATCAATGATATCGTCAATCAACACAACATCTTTTCCTTCTACATCCCCAATCACCGTCATGTTTGCAATTTCGTTGGCTTTACGACGTTCTTTGTCGCAAATCACCATATTCAAATTCAAAATCTTCGCCACCTCTCTGATTCTGTTCGATGCGCCCACGTCGGGAGCAGCAATCACAATATTCTCGTCGGCTAATGTTTTAATGTAAGGAGCAAAAATGATCGAACTCTCCAAGTGATCCACCGGAACATTGAAAAATCCTTGGATCTGCGGGGCATGCAATTCCATTGTCATCACACGATTGGCACCCGCTGTTTGCAATAAATCCGCAACCAACTTTGAAGCAATAGAAACCCTTGGCTTGTCCTTACGATCCTGACGGGCAAAACCATAATAAGGAATTACCACGGTGATGTAATTGGCGCTGGCACGTTTGGCAGCATCAATCGACATCAACAACTCCATCAAATTGTCAGAATTGGGGTAAGTGCTCTGAATTAGAAACACATCACATCCACGAACACTCTCGTTAAATACGGGTTGAAACTCCCCATCGCTAAAACGCGAAACGGTCATGTCGCCAGGTGTAGTTCCATAGAACTCACAAATGTCCTGCGTGAGGGCAGCAGATGCACTGCCTGCGAAAATCTTTACGGGGTGTATTAATGATGTCATAACTTTCGATTTTACTGTCTCTCTGGCTGCGATTATACGCACCGGATATCATCAAACCTACAATTTGTTGCCCTACTAGGACTCGAACCTAGACATACGGTACCAAAAACCGCTGTCCTGCCAATTAGACGATAGGGCAATTTTTTTGGACTGCAAATATAAAACAAATATTTGTCCTATCACAGCCCCAAGAAAAATTATTGAACCAAAAGCACTTCGGTTTGTCTTTTTTCTCCTTGCGACATCTGGACATAATAATTGCCCTTGCGCAATCCTCTCACATCAAAATTCACTGTGTACGTCCCATGTGCATGCCATCCTTCTTTCAAAATAGTGACTTGCTGACCCATGGCATCATAGACTGTTATTTTAACATTGCCCGACTCTGTAAAATATTCAATATCTGTATTTTCGGTTGCCGGATTTGGATAAATTCTATTCAGAGAAATCCTGCTCACAAGGTCTACATAGTCCTCAACCGTAGCTGTATTATTCTTGAAAATTGGCAATGTATTAAACGATTTATTGCCCATTGCCGACTTTACATCAGCATCACTTAACTCAAACCAATCTTTCAAAACAGATGCATAAATCTGCCTAAAATCATATTGCATGGGCACATTGTCGTTCACTGTAGCCGTAGCTGGAATGGTAGGATTGGCACCAATAACTCCACCTTGCACGGCATTACCAAACACAAACATAGGAGCGGCGGCACCGTGATCTGTTCCATCACTGGCATTGCTAATTACACGCCTTCCGAACTCACTATATGTCATGCCTACAACCCGATTATCCAAACCTAACAACTTTAAATCATCTTGGAAAGCCGCAATCGCATCACCCAATTGTTGCATCAAATTGGCATGCATTCCCGTTGTGTGATCTGTTGTATCCACCTGTTGGCTGTGCGTATCAAACCCACCCAAAGTGACCATATAAACTGGAGTTGTCAATCCGCCACTAATCAGTTTAGCAACAATTTTTAACTGGTCCGCAAGAGGTTGTCTTCCCGCTGTAGCTGGGTATTTGGTAGATTTATTCGTGCCTTTGGCCGCTGCATTTTTTACAATCGTTGCATATTGATTGCTTTGTTGTGCCATCAACCGCAAAAACGCCAATTCATGACCCGCTGGCGTGTCGGGTGTTTTATCCGTTGTGCCATTGGCCAAATTGTAAAAAGAATTGGGGTCAGAAATTGCCATGCCCATACTCACCGCCGGCCCCATGAATCCCAGCGATACCATTTGGCCTATTTGAATTGCTAAAGGATCAGGCATCGCCGCGGTAGGATATCCTGTGGGATAACCCTTAAAACGACTATCTAAATATCTGCCTATCCACCCCGTTGTCCAATTTTCATTGCTGTCAGAACCACTATTCCAGATATCTGTCGCACGAAAATGCGAATAACTTGGGTTGGGATAACCCACCGCCTGAATTGCGCTCACCAAACCGTTGTTGTAAAGACTTTGAAGCCCGGTAAGTTTGCTGTGCAACCCCACGCCCGACTTACCATTCAACGAAAGCACCTTGGTGTCTGGCAACAAAACATTACTTCTTGCCTTGCTCAAATTGCTATATTGATCCAACGGAATCAAGGTGTTTAAACCATCGTTTCCACCTGATAAATTAATGATTACAAGGACTTTTCCATCCGCGCTTCTACGACCCAAGGCGTTAAACAACGGATTGTCTTCATAGGCCTTCACGCCCATACCGTTCAACGTTATTGGCAAAATGGTACCCGCCGCTGCGGTTGCTTTTACAAATGATCTGCGTTTCATGGCTTATGACAATTGGTATTCTGATAGGTTCATGATGGCTTTGTATAAATAACGAAGCTTTGATGTTGCACTATTTAATGCGGTTGTATGGTTTGGATCCGATGCGTCTGTGGCAGCGCGATACTCGTCTTTCCAATTGTAATCGGGAATGCCGCCAGGGAGTAAAATTTCTTTTAATCCACTGATTTGACCCGCACTGAGTCCCATTGGCAATAAGAAATTGGTCGCATCCGAAATCAATGTATCTGGCGTTCCTGGGTCGGATAACTGTTTTGTTAGAATCCATGGATCCACCAGTAGCGTATAGGTGCCAACTTTATACCCTACCAACAACAAATAATCGGTGAACTGATTCCGACGTGGCAAAGTATCGCTATTGATCCAACTGCGGTGGAACATAGGTTTTTGATACCATGCCGGCCAACCCGCTACGTTTGGCGGATCTCCCAAATTCATCTGTGTCAGCTGTCCAAATGCACCGCCCAATTCCCACATTTTATACAATAAAAAATAGTCGGTTGATGCCGGAAACGGCAATTCCATCTCCCTACAAAATCCTGCTTGCTGCGTAATTGGATCCTTAATCACACATCCTCGATTCCAAGTATCGTAAAAGTGTTCGCTTGATAACAACGTCTTTAAAACCGTTGTGATATCGTATCCACTATCCCTAAACACCTTGGCTAAAGGCACTATCACATTGGTTTCAACAGTGTCATCAATTTCATAATACACGAAATACTCATATAATTTCCGACACATATACAACGCCACTTCTTCCACGTTGAACATCATCGTAAGCATATCGTCTAATTCGGTATTTCCCGCGTTGATTCCAGACTGACCTTTAATCGTAGTATTTCCGTAATACGCACTAAACTTCTTGTCCGATGTATCGTGGTTGGTATTTAAAAATGTAGTTGAAAAGGGATTGGTTAGAGGATTGATACTCCAGCCTGTTAGAACCCTTGCCGCCGCCTTAACATCGTCTTCAGTGTATTTGCTATTGGGGCCTTTTCCCATGGTGAAAAGTTCTTGCAGCTCCCTCGCATAATTCTCATCTGGGGCTTTTTTTGTATTCACATTACCATTCAAATAGAACAGCATCGCCGGGTCAATAGTCACTGCCCTAGTGAGATTTTTCATATTCCCCAAAGCATGCGTGTACAACACTTTCGTGTACACATAACAAGCGCGTGAATCTGGAATTTCTAAAAATTGTATGGCAAAGTGATTGTGCCAAAACAACACCATCTTGGCTTGAATGTCAGGCGTTTGATTCAACATCAAGCCCCATAGCCAATTTTTTACACTGCCTTTGCGATAAATCTCAACCGCAGGATCTAAGGGAGCATTCACCCAAGTGGATCCATAAGCAACATTGGGATCTGTGACCAAATTGCCGTAATTGTTTATTGGAGGATTTGGCAACGATGCAGGGACAGTTAAAATCGCATCAACCGCCTGCTGTAAAGTCTTTCCACGAAGTTTTTTGAATTCGCCATATTTCACGCCAAACATACTTCGACGCATCAAATGCAACAATTCCGCATCGCCAAATGTGCCGGCATAGGCCTTAATACCAGTGTTGGTCCTGCGCGTTAATCCCGAAACCGCCGATTTAAATTGCGTATTGACTGCAGAAACACTGCCTAACCCCGGCTTTTCCTCTTCCAATGAAGTCAAAAAATTGGGTTTTAACGACTCAAAAAACTGTTTGCGATCCATAATTTAAAATCTAAAGTAACACCTAGACCGAACAAAACGATATTTCGTCCACTCAATTTTCAATATATGACCAAATAAATACGTAAGCCTAAAATTTTAATCGCACTTGACCGTGGTGAAAAGCCAATAATTCCCCATCTACGTTGGCAATCACAATTCTTCCTTCTTGATCAACATCCATCAACAAACCTTGGACCTGGTCCCCGACACTAAATATCCTGTCAGTAACCGAATTTCTTCCATCTCCAACTCCAATTAATGAGGATTCCCCGGAAGTAGCGCGTCTCACATCGGATTGAATTTCCAGAATCACTTGCTCACCCTTCTTCCAAAGCAATTGACTGTAGTCAACCTGCAAATCCTTCCTGTTTTTCCAAATATCGTCCACAGAAAAAAGTATCGCATCCATCACTTCATCGCGATCAAATGCATCGCCATGAATCATCGCCAAGGAAGTTGCTTTGGGTTGATTTTGCCATTCCAACTGATTTACATTGATGCCAAAGCCAAGAAGTAAGAATTTTTGTTGGTTGATTTGCGTAATCTCCATCAATAGCCCACCCAGTTTTTTGGATTCAGTGACGATATCGTTGGGCCACTTGAGAAACAAGGATTGACTCACTCGCTTTTGAATAGGGACTAAAATTGAAACGCTCAAAGCCTTGTTTAACAGGACGACATCTATATTTTGCGATGGTGTGAGTGGAAATGCGATTGTGATTGTGATATTTTTTCCGACATCTGAATTCCAGTCGTTGCCCTGCTGTCCCCTACCGTTTTGCTGGTCATCCGTATAAAGTGCCAATGGCAAAGAACGATTCGCCAATCCCATTGCACCCTGCTCAATCAATGTAATAATCGCAGTTTGCGTAGAATCACAGCTCGAAATGTAAAAAAGATGAATGTCCCCAAAGGGCCGAATGAACTGAAAGTCTAACAAAATGGCGTTCTTTGTAGCAAAGTAAGCGATTAGATGGCAAAAAAGATTCAAACATCAGAAGTAGAAGCGTTAGTGGCCGTGATGGTTCATGGAATGCAAGAGAAAAAAGCGTTCAAAATCGTTTCGCTAGATTTAAGAAAAACCTCAAGCGCATTTGCCGATTTCTTTGTGATTTGCCATGGTGGTTCCGCACGTCAAGTGGATGCAATTGCAGATAGCGTAGAAGATGAAGTTAGAAAGGCATTGAGAGAAAAACCCGCCCACCGCGAAGGAAACGACGAGTCAGAATGGGTACTCCTAGATTACATCAATGTTGTCGTTCATATATTCTCAGAAGAAAAAAGAAGTTTCTATCAACTAGAAGAATTATGGGGCGATGGAATAATTACTAAGCACGAATCAGCGTAATTTTTTTGGGAACTGCATTTTTTTACAAATTTCTTTGTATCTTTGCAGCCCCTTAGATGGCCCGTTCGTCTATCGGTTAGGACGCCAGGTTTTCATCCTGGAAAGAGGGGTTCGACTCCCCTACGGGCTACGAATAAATCGCGGGATGGAGCAGTGGTAGCTCGTCGGGCTCATAACCCGAAGGTCACAGGTTCGAGTCCTGTTCCCGCTACTAAGAGAGAAAAGTCACCAGAAACGGTGACTTTTTTCATTTTACCCCAGTTCAAAGCCCTTGAAAACAAAGGGATTCTGCGGAAAAAATCATTAACATTTCGGAGTTAGATAACTTTTTACGCAGATCATACAAACGCTGTTCTTTTTCAGCTTTTTCCTGCATTATTTGGT
>CANHXF010000092.1 GCA_947464515.1 Flavobacteriales bacterium | reverse complement strand
GATCCTGGACAGGAACAAATGCGGGTTGACAAATGGCTGATGCATAAAATTGCCAATGCAAGTCGTTCCAAAATTCAAGCCGGCATCGAATCAGGCGCCGTGGTGGTAAACGAAAAACCCACCAAAAACAATTACAAAATCAAACCAAACGATACTGTTCGAGTGCTACTTCCAACCGCACCGAGAGATACTGAAGTTTATCCTGAGAACATCCCATTGAACATCGTTTATGAAGACGATGATTTGCTGATTGTCAACAAACCCGCAGGAATGGTCGTTCACCCCGGCCACAACAATTACAGTGGAACCTTGGTAAATGCACTGGTATATCACTTTGGGCAGTTGCCAACTAAGGATCAGTATCATAGACCCGGTTTGGTGCATCGCATCGACAAAGACACTTCGGGTTTGTTGGTTGTTGGAAAAACAGAGTTTGCCCTCAGTCATTTGGGAAAACAGTTTTACGACCACAGTATTCACAGGCGTTATTGGGCCCTAGTTTGGGGAGAGCCAAAACCAAAGGATGGTACGATTCGCAGCTATTTGTCGCGTGATCCCGCCGATCGCAGAAGATCGAAGTGCTTCCAAGACGAAGAAGAAGGCAAATTGGCCATTACCCACTACAAAACATTGGAGTCATTTTACTTCGCATCCCTAGTACAATGTGAGTTAGAAACTGGAAGGACGCATCAAATCAGAGCACACTTTTCTAGTATCAAGCACCCGCTTTTTTCCGATGAATTGTATGGCGGAATGGAGGTCAGAAAAGGATCTGCGCTACCCAAATTCAAACCATTTATTGAAAATTGCTTCACTTTGATGCCAAGGCAAGCCCTGCACGCCAAAGAATTGGGATTCATTCATCCAAGGACAGGTGAAAAGATGTTTTTTAGCAGCGATTTGGCCGAAGATTTCGACCAATTACTGAACAAAATCAGGAAGTATACACAGACGGCACCCGGAATTGATGGGGACGACGAAGATTAGGATTACTCGTATTTGAGTGTGATCTGGGAACTGCGGGGTACGGACTGACAAGTGAGTACGTATCCTTCGGCAATCTCAGAATCGCTAAGACCTTCACGCTCCAACATGTGCAATTTACCCACGGTAACTTTCGCACGACAGGTAGTACAAACGCCCACCGTACAACTGTATGGCGGATCGATACCTTGTTTCATCGCCGCATTCAAAATGGTAGTATTTTGATCACAAGAAATAGTATGAGTACGGCCGTAAACCGTTAATGTAATTTCTGATACACCAGCAAAGTCCGTTTCCTGTTGGGGTTTTTCATCGGCCGCATTTTTAGAAGTCGGCGCAGAAAAATATTCAGTGTGAACGCGATCTGGATTTACACCCAATCCTTTCAAACCATCCTTGATGACTTCCATCATTGGGCCTGGTCCGCAGATAAAGTATTGGTAGGTATCAAACGAACCACCAATTTTTGATTTCACAATAGATTGAACTTTGTCGGGACTTAACATTCCTTTCAAACCAAAATAGGTAATCGGGGCTGAATCATAATTGTGATGAACTTTAAAACGGCCATTGTTCGCCTTTTCCATATCCGTCAAAACTTGCTTGAATATCACTGAATCAGGATTGCGGTTGGCATACACCAACGTCACTTGACTATTGGGTTCAGCAGCCAAAACAGCTTTCGCGATACCCAAAACAGGTGTAATACCACTTCCTCCACCAAACAATACATAGTGTTGAGACTTAGAAGCGTCGGGAACCAAGGTGAATTTTCCCATTGGCGGCATCACCTGCATCACATCGCCTTCTTTTAAAACAGAGTTCATATAGGTACTCATCTTTCCCATATCCACTTTTTTCACGGTAACGGCAGGATCTGAATCAACCCCGGCATAGGTGCATAAAGAGTAGGAACGACGTACTTTTTCGCCATCGATTTCCACTTCAAAGGTGAGGTATTGGCCGGCAGTGTAGACAAAAGTGTCCTTTAGCTCGGCTGGGATATCAAAATAAAACGTGGTGGCATCGGCAGTTTCACGTACTAATTTTTTAATTGTTAAGGGGAAAAATCCTTCTGTCATATTGAGTGCAAATTTAGTTCAGTTGTAGCGAGAAGAACACATCAAAACGCATTTGGTTTCAGAAAAGACCAAGATTTACATCAATCGCTGGTATGCTCTCCACCATCTATCGGGCATATCATCAGCGCAAACCGTTTCATAATCCCTGTAAGAACAACCAATAAAGTAGGTGCGATCTTCGTATGGATGTGGAATTTCCATCCACCAACGATTACTTTTCCTGCTCTTGTAAAACACGATTTCGTGCCCCGTAGAATTCAATCGGTTGCGATAAATTAAGAAATCACCAGAATCGTGTGTGGGGTGATCGTGGTATCTAGAGATGAACCCGTCCACATAATACCAAACCATTTGCGCAACCAAGGTCGCCGAAGATTCGTCCTCCCCAATGCCTTCCAACCCATAAAAATACCCAGAGCTCAATTGATTGGATACCCCAGCATATCTACAAATTCTTGCCGCTTCTTCCGCGTACAATCCGTTGGGTGATGCCAGTTTCGTGCACCCTGCATCCGATTTTCTTACTGCATTCAAATCAAATTGAAACAAATGCGCACTTCGTAAAATGGGTTCTGTTTCTTCGATGCCATCCCTCACTTCACCCAGTCGATGATTTTCGAAATACATCTTTTCTAACAGAGCTGAAGTGCCTGCTGAAATATAATACGACTGCGTTGCCACGAAATCAATATTGAATAAATTGCTTGGCTTCTCCACCAAAATTTGCCTAAGAGGTGTCCCCTCTTCCAAATCAATTCCGGGTGTTACTTGCACAATTTCAACCGGTGAACCCTGCTGTCGATATGCCTTATAATGCGAATAAATTTGTCCCTCACCGCCGCCAATCACCAAAACATGAATCCCCATCTCAATGAGTTCACCCATGGCTTCGCTCATTGCAAATTGGTTCTGCTTTTCGTCGGCACTGCTCACTAAGTTGCCCAAATCCGCCATCACCAAATCGCCAAAACGCCAACTTAAGGAGTAAAAAGACTTGCGAAATGCATCGGCCTCCGGACCACCACCCAACAAAGCAATCTTCACCTTTTTGAGTTTGGGAAACGACTTCCCATTGACCAATAATTTGCCCCCAATGGTCTCTTTGCTTTCCCTGTAAGGTGCCCAGATCGACTCATCAATGGGCGTAAAATATGCATCCAACATGTATTACGAAAATCGCGATGTCAAGAGCCATTCACAAATCAATGAATCCACATGACTAGTTTAATGGAATCAAAAAGAGATCCCCAGGCGATTTGAATTCGCGTTTGGTGAATGACTAAGGCGTGATTGTCATTTCTTCCCAATCAAAGGAACCCAAAGTACCCACGGCACCATTGCTCCAATTGGAATATAGCAAGATTGGCTCCGCAAAAGGATTTCCGGTGTCTTCAAAAAACTTATTATACGACTCCGCGTAACCTTTATCGAAAACCCAAAAAGTGCCCTCAGCGCCATTGAACTTCATTGGATCAATCGCCGATCCACCACCCATGCCGCCACCCTGCAACCACATTCTATCTTGATAGAAGAATCTCAATGTGTCTGAACCCGAACCTTCTTCCACTCCCGAGCCTTTGAAATACATTGCATTTCCATAAAAATCACCATTGCCGTCCTCCAATACAATATCAAACTGCGGTGAGTAGTAAAACCCCTTACGCGTATTGCCCGTTTTCAATTCCACATTGACAGAAACTTGCTGACCAAATTGCTGGTTCTGTTCTACTTTCCCCACACTAAATTTACCCAATTGAAGATCCGTTGGACCCAATTTAGGAGGGATTTGAGTGGAGGCAGAATAACTCCTACCATCGGCCAAAACAACATCCACTCTGTACTGGTGATCGTTCAAAATTGGCATCTTGTTTTTGCCAACTCGGTATACAAAATCTACTTTATTGAATGGCAAAACCACAGAAGTTCCCGCTGTTAAATCCGAAACTGTGACTTTGGCATCCGAGTAATAAGAAATCGTATCACTTTGCACACCAAAATAGGGTACGGTAAAACCCAATTGCACACTTACATTGGCATTTCGGGGCGACAAATAACAGATGATTGAAGTACGCTTACTGTACTCTGGAGGCGGAATTTTTGCGTCCTTTTCAATACAACTTCCCAATCCCATGAGCGAAATAGCCGCCCATAACAACAACCCCAAATGTCCTCTTCGCACGATATATTTTAAAACAGTTTTCATCAGATTGATTATTAACGAAATTTATAAGTCCAACTTAATGATGGAATAAATGGAAACAGAGTAACTTGCTTTAACGACCTTGAAATCAAACTTCCATTATCCGAATATTGGCCCTGCCCATAATAAAAGAATGGATTATACCGATTGTAAACATTGTAAACGCTGAGCTCCCAAGTCTTAATTCCATGTGACTTTTCCTTTTTGAACTGCAAACCAATATCCATACGATGGTAAGCCGCCATCCTAAAACTATTCCGTTTTCCATAGTCAATCATTTCATTGTTAAACGCTTGATTGCTTGGATCCCAAATCTCCGGTAATGTGGTAGGGTAGTGCCCAGTTCCACGCAAATATCCCTGAGGCATTGTGATGGCATTTCCGGTTCCATAAACCCACGTCATACTGGCCGTAAACAACTTACTCAATCGATAGATACAAACCACTGAAGCATCATGACGTCGATCGTATTTTGCATAATATTTCACACCATTGTTCACTGCATCAAATTGCAATTGCGTCCAACTCAAAGTATATCCAATCCAACCACTCAACTTTCCCACCTGCTTTTGTAAAAAAACCTCCGTACCATAACTCCAACCCTCACCCGCTGTAACCTGACTTTCCCATGCCTTGTTATTCACAGACACCGATGGATCAAAGAAATCATCCTGAAGTAAAAACGATGCCCCCTCTTTGTAAGTAATTACATGATTCATCGTTTTGTAATACCCTTCCAAACTCAACGAAAGTCCCTTTCGGAAGTCTTTCGCGATACCCGTGGCCCACTGCTGACTTTGCATTGGTTTCACATTGGTGGTGGCAGGCACCCACAAATCCGTCGGCAATCCAATGCCAGTGCTACTCAACAAGTGAATGTATTGATTCATTAATGCATAACTGCCTTTTAAGGCGATGTCTTTTCGCAAATTATAAGCAAACGACATACGCGGTTCTGGCTTCAAATATTGCGTTTGATCTACCACGTAATGGCTAATTCTTAAGCCAGGATAGAAATTCCATTTGCCCTCTCGCCACTGATCCTCTACGTAAATACCCGACTCATACGTATTGATTACCGACATTTTACGATCTAAATTAAAGTTACTCCCTACCTTTAATACCACCGCGCTAGGACTAAATTGGTGATTGATGCTTGAGAAGCCCGTTCGGACCATATGCTTTGGATTAGGACGATAGTCCAAATCGTATTTCACGCCGTAATCGTTGATATCACTCTTGTAGTTCAATTCAAATGCGTCTGAATTGGCATCCTTTTGTAGGACATTGATCGACAGATCATAATGACTATAAATGGCCGAGGCATTGGCAAACATTTTGGGATTTATTTGGTGATTCCATCTCGCAGTTAATGTACGGTTGCCCCATCCAAAATTGGTTTTAAACTTGGTATCAGCAGTGCTTTCGTTAAAATAAAATTTATCGCGTCCAAAATACCCCGACACATACAGCTTGTCTTTTTCAGACAATATATAGTTGGCTTTGGCATTGAAATCGTAAAAGAAATAACCCGCATTAGCACCTTCCGTGGCTGCCATAATTAAGGGCTGAGCCAAGGCATCCAAATAGGTTCTGCGTCCCGAAATCATAAATGAACTCTTCCCTTTCACAATCGGACCTTCAAAAACAGCTCTCGAACTGATCAAACCAATCCCCACTTCCCCCGCAAATTTCTTATTGTTACCCTCCTTCATATTTAGGTCGATTACGCTCGATAATCGTCCGCCATAGCGCGATGGGAATCCCCCCTTCACCAATTCTACACTCCGCAACGCATCGCCATTGAACAAAGAGAAAAAACCAAACAAGTGGTTTGCATTATATACTATCGCCTCGTCCAATACAATCAGGTTTTGATCAGGCCCTCCACCACGAACATAAATTCCTGCCTGTCCTTCACCGCCTTTTTGTACACCCGGCAGCAATTGAATGACCTTCATCACATCCTTTTCGCCCAACAACGCCGGAATGTCCTTGATTTGTTGCACCGGAATATCAATCCTACTCATGTCGGCCCGATCCGCGATCGTTGTCTTCCTAGAACGAATTTCCACCGCAGCAATCTGTTCCACCGCAGCCAATTCTACCGTAATGGTAGTGTCCTTTTTCGCCGACCAATAAAAACTATCTGTTATCAGTCCAGGGTATCTAAACTGCAACCATTGACCTTCCCCCTTGGTGATGGTTAAGGAGAAAAATCCGTAGTTATTTGTAGTAGTTCTAACACCAGAAACTTGGGCATTGACAACTACATTCCCCATCATTTCACCGCTGCTTTTATCGCGCAAATAACCACTCAATGTACTTTTTGAAAGGGCCGAATTCTGGGCCGACGCATCAAGAACTGTCAGTGAAATGGATATGATCAATAATAGACCTTTGAATATCCTTCCGAAATTTATTTTCATAAAAATACAAAAATAGCACTTTGGCTATCAATTACCTAGGTAACCGCTTGGTCTGGTTGACAATAACCGTTTAAATAGCAACCGGTGCCTTAATACCTGGGTGCGGATCGTATCCTTCCAAGGTGAAATCCTCAAATGTGAAATCAAAAATGCTTGTAACATTGGGATTGATTTTCATGGTGGGATAAGGCCT